>JACQZO010000011.1 GCA_016207805.1 Candidatus Abawacabacteria bacterium
ATTGGAGAAGGAGAAGGTTGTATGCATACCGAGAGGATCTTTGTCCTATGACAACAAGCTTCTCCTCTCCTTCCCCAATCTTACTTTCTCACCAACAAGATGTCATTTCTTCTTGGCTCTTCCTGTATATGACAATGGAGGGAGAGTTGTTAACTGAGCAGATGGGTCAGTCATTGAGTCTCTGAACCTCCTTCAATAAATAAGAATGAGATTTCTAGACAGCAATGACAATAAAGCTTATAAACTAACACAGAGCTGTAAAAATTGGTCTCTTAGATTCTAGCTTCTATCATTTCCACATGTCTGATCAGGAGAAAAAAATTGCTGCCATAAGTTATGTTCCTGGCTTAAGTATAGTTTGTTTATGGGGACGTACTGAACATTTTGTGCGCTTCCATGCTCGTCAAGCATTAGTGTTGCATGTGTTTTTTTTGCTCTGGCTTTTTTTGCCTTGGTGGTGGCTTACGATGATTTTAGAATTAGGCGTATTTGGCTTAATCGTCTTGGGATTTTATCATGCTTCTTTAGGTGCTGAATATGAATTGCCAGTAGTGAAGGAGCTTTTGGCCAGGAAAAAATAAAAAAGCGATTACTTTAGTTGGTAATCGCTTTTTTTGTTTGGGCAAAAAAGTACTCTTATTTACCTTTCGTCTCAATAAATTCGACGTGTTTGCGAGCTACTTTAGAAAATTTCTTCAAACTTAATTTGTCTTGAGTGTTTTTCTTATTTTTTGTGGTGACATAAATGCGTTCTTTGCCTTTGCTGCCATCAGTTCGTGCGAAAGCATATTCTAGAGTCACCCAGTTACGATTTGTCTTCTTTGCCATAAAAGCTTATTTAGAAAGCGTGGGTAATCTACAGTGCTCAAGAAAAAAAGTAAAGTTACACAATTTCTTTCTCCCGCAATGCTTGATACAGTGTTCGCTTTTGTACAAGTACAGTACCGATTCCGGCAAAAGTAAGTAATACTTTCACGATACCACCCAAAAAGGGAATAGTGCCAACTAAGCTAATTGCACTAATACTAATTAGGAGATACAAAGCGCCCAAATATCTGTTATGTTCTTCATCTATTCTTTTTCCTAAGAGTTTTTGAGTAAGATAAAAAGCGATAGGTAATTGCCCAAGATAAATGAGCATGAGAGTAATGGTCAAAAGTATTAATCCTAGTGGTAGTCCAATGATTGTGACGGCCAGGATAATTGTGGCCAGCATTGCTGTGATTATACTGATTAGGCCGATACCTAAACTTAACCAGAAATGTTGGCTCAAATAATCACTGTTTTTTTGTACTAAGCGAGCGAATAGATAGATAAACAATAAACCAATAAGCCAATAGGCAATGATTTGGATAATGAGATTGAGCCAATATTTAGTATTGAAGTAGATGCTCTCATGTTTTTTGTCTAAAGTGATTCGAGGGCCATCAATCTTCGCACCATTGTGCTGAATTACGCTACTTTGATCAGGAGCTTTCAAGGCGCCATAAATATGAGTGTTGCCACCCAAGATAGTGTTTTCAGCATCAGCTTTTACTGATCCCTTTACGCTATTATTAAGCTCAAATTTGCCACCTTCAATTCGGATATCACCATCTACCGGGCCTGAAACCTTGATACTACCACCAAAGCCATTAAGATCTTTATTGATCTTGCCTTCACTAATAATCTCTCCGCCAATAAGACGCGCATGTTTGCCGACAGTAGATTCTGAATGAAGATGTACTTTTCCTCCGGCAGCAATTAAATCACCTTTTATTTCTCCCCAAATATCTATCTCGCCTCCTGCAGCAATCAGGTCGCCATTTATTTGACCAGCGATACTAATTTTCCCAGCACTGACTATTAAATTATCCATAATTATAGTGCCTTTTTCTAGGGAAAAACTCTCACTCAATTGTATCTCTGCCGCTGAAACTGGCTTTGGTATGAGGATTGTTGCCAGAAAAATAGCAAGCAAGAGTTTGCGCATGCTGATATATTAAAGTCTGCGCCACTCTAACATAGCCAAGAAAGTTTGTCCCTGATATTACGATGCGCTATGATAATTTTGTCCTTAGTATCATTATGAATTTTAGCAGCAGCCAAATTAAGCTATTTGCTATTGTAACAGGTGTAATTTTGGTGTTTGTACTTGCTTTCGCTTTTTTCTTGCGGCCTGGTGTGGGAGAAAAAAGTGATATTACTTTGACTATTTGGGGCGTAGGTGATGAGCAGGGAGACTTTCAAACAGTATTTCAAGACTTTATTATTTATGCTAAACAAGCGCCTCAATATCGCGGTGCGGCGATCAATATTGAATATCGCTCCTGGCGCTCAGATGAATATGAAACGCTTTTATTGAATCAATTAGCAGAAGGTAAAGGCCCAGATATTTTTTATATTCACAATACGTGGTTACCTAAATATCATAATAAATTATTACCGCTGCCAGCTGATCAATTGAGCTTGGATCAATTCAAAGAGGAATTTGTGCCGGTGACTTTCGATGATTTAGTATATGAAAAGAAAGTCTATGCTCTGCCACATTACGTTGACACCTTAGCTCTATACTACAATACCCAGCACTATCAGTCTGGTGCTTCAGGTAGTTCACGCCCTGCTAATACTTGGTCTGCTCTGAAGGCCCAGATTGCTGCTATGACTAGTAAGAATGGTAATCAGTTAACTCGCTCTGCCATAGGTTTGGGTACAATGAAAAATATTAAATACGCGGTAGATCTCATCTATTTGCAGTTGGTTCAACGCTCAGGCAAGCTCTGTCAAGAGGTTTGTACTGCTGTGAGTGTGAGTGATAATGTGCCTTTTAAAGAGGCAGTGAATGAATATACTGGTTTTAGTGACCCTAATAGTACCTATTATACTTGGGATAGTAATTATCTTAAGGGACATGAAAACAATAATATCTTTAACGATATTGATGCTTTTATTCGTGGTCGAGTAAGCTCAGTTTTCGCATATGCAAGTGATTATCAGCAAATAAAAACTTTGGGCCAGGCAAACAATTTGAACTTTGCTATTGCGGAGGTTCCTCAATTAGACGCTGCCGCTCGTGATAATGAAAGGATTACCTTTGCTAACTATTGGTCCATGGCAGTAAGCCGTAATAGCGGCCATCCTCAATTGGCTTGGGACTTTATTAAGTATTTTACTACGGCGCCAATACTTGCTAAGTTTTATGAGGAGCATCCTCGTCCAGTAAGCAGAGAAGATATGATCAACACTAGTACAGAAAATCCTTTGCGTGTATTTGATCGTCAGGCAAAGTATGCTAAAAGCGTAATAGTGTATGATGATGCTCGTTTTACCCAGATTCTATCTGATAATATCGAGGATATCGTCAACAAAAATAGTACTTTGATTGGGGCATTACAAAAAATGGAAGCTGAGCTTAATAAGGTTCTCGCTCCTTATGCACAGCTTCCTAGTAGTGATTTATAGCATTGACTCATATATGAACTATATAGTAGAATTAAACGAAACTAACAAAAATCACATGTTTTCAGTCAAAGCAATTAATCAACAAGTAGCTAAAAAACAACGAAAGGGGGTGAGTACGATGCGCCGTCTCACTGATGCTCTCGGTAAAGCCGCTTTAATGGTAGCACTTTCTGCTCCTGTTCAAGCTTTCGCCGAAAGTGGTTTAGGTCAAAGCACTATTCCACGTCCAGAAAATCTTTCTGGTACACCTTTCTTGCAATTGCTAACTAATATTATCAATTTTATTTTGGGTTTAGTTGGTACTATTGCAGTATTGATGTTGATCTGGGGAGGATTTAATTATCTCACTTCAGCTGGTAACTCTGAAAATACTAAGAAAGCAAAGCAAACTATTATCTATGCAATCATAGGTATTATCATTATTGCTCTTTCATACCAAATTGTTCGCTTTATTACTGGTACAATTTCAGGTCTATAATTTAGGTAGTATTTATTCTGCCTTTTTAGAAAGGACCTTAGCGCATTTGTTAAGGTCCTTTTATTTTCTCCTTCTCTATGCTGCCACTTTCTTACTTTGCTACCTATTTAGTACAAAATGGTTTTACTACTCAAGGTTTTCATGTCCCGGACTTTTTGGCTAGTAGGACTGATTTCCTTAGTTCTGGTAGTCAAATTTTAAACTGGATTTTAGGATTTGTCGGTACAGTAGCCTTTCTCATTATTCTTTGGGCTGGCTTAACGATGGTGACGTCAGCTGGTAATAGTGACCGGATCAAAAAAGCTAGATCGGCTTTAATCTATACTTTCATTGGTATAGTAATAATTGCCGTATCATATGTATTTGTGCAACTAATTACTTGGTACCTTTCACCAGCTAATCAAGCGACTATTCCACCTTCACCAGCTGCCAGTCCGAGGGTAGGATTACCAGTGACTAATAGTACTGTGCCGCTTTTAGAGAGACAGTTTACTGTCGTCGCTACGCCAAGTAGGCGTTAGGTGCTATTAGCGATGAAACTTCTTGTGAATATCCTTTAAGCGATTGTCGGTCAAATGGGTATATATCTGCGTAGTGGTAATACTAGCATGTCCCAGTAATTCTTGAACTGAACGCAAATCAGCACCATTTTGTAGCAAATTAGTGGCAAAGGAATGGCGCAAGGTGTGTGGGGTTACATGTTTCAGAATATTAGCTTTAAATGCATACGTACGTATCATTTTTTGAATACTTAATGGTGTTAGGCGGCGATGTTCGCCAGTGCTTTTTGCTCCTTTGTCACGAGATCCGCGATAATTGATAAAAAGTGGCTTCCAGGTGTCCTCACGAGTGGCTAAATAGTTCAGTACAGCCTTTTTAGCATGGTCACTAATAAAGACAATACGGACTTTATTGCCCTTGCCCCGTATTGTGAACTCTTGCTTTTCTAGATCTACGCGATCTCTATCCAAACTAACCAATTCACTAACTCGTAAACCAGTAGAATAAAGTAGTTCTACAATCGCTTTGTCCCTTATACCCACAACCTTTTTAGTATTGATAGCGGAGAACAGCTTATTTAATTCTTTTTGTTCCAAGAATTCTACGGTTCTTTGTTCCAACTTGCCCACCTCTATTTTTTCAGGGTTTAAGCTTGGTATGTCCATTTTGCCTAAATATCTCAAAAAAGCGCGCAAGGCAATAATATGATAGCTTTGGGTTTTTTTACTCAGAGGCAAACCATGTTTGTCATTTAATCGGTTGAGATATAAACGATACTTTTGTATTATTGGCAACGTAATTTCTACTGGTTTGATTAAACCAGCAAAATCAACAAAGCGCATCAGATAGTGCTGATAGTTGAGAATAGTCTTGAAAGACTGATTTTTATTTAATTCAGCATCTTCCAGAAACTCGGTGATATAATCTACGACACTTTTATTGTCCTCCATTGTAATATAAAAGCTCTCTTATTCTACTGTTCTTTTTTGCTACTGCAATCTAGATAAAGCCTCATTTTATTCTAATGCTATTGAGTAACTTATTTGGGAAATGGTGTTTCTTTGCAGGAAAAAAGTATATGGACGATGCAATTGATGCGTTTAAGCAATTCTTATAGTCAAAAAAAAACTTTTACGCTAAAATGCGGCCGCAATCGGGGATCGTCTAATGGTAGGACAACAGCCTCTGGAGCTGTGAGTTGGGGTTCGAGTCCCTATCCCCGAACCAGCCTGCGCGTAGCCGCTTCGGCTGGCGGGGCCAGAACTGCTTATTTTTATATATCTGCTTTTAGAATATGCGCTCTCAGTTGAGCCAGCGCAGTGCTAGGCTGCCGAAGAGGCGACTAGCGCGTAGGCATGCCATATTGTCAAAGATTGTTTTGTCGATCATTGATAGCCTAGCCTTATTCCTGGTCCCTTATTCCTTATTACATACTCAGATCGAAACATCTTCCTAGCCAGAATCGATTCCATTGATGAAGGGCTTGGGCTCTTAGACGAGTCAAGTTATTTGCTGATCTTAGCCTAATTAAGGAGAAATCAACTAAATGAATTGTACTGCGCTGGCCATTCTCAGGAGTTATTACAATATTTGCTATTGCCGGTGTTAGGTCTGGATCTCGCCACCATGTTGGAGCCTCCTGAGGCATCAATGGGAAAAGCCCTCTGTTTCGCAATATTAAACCAGCTGCAATGCCCGGAGTGACCAATAACTTGTCGAGAACTTTGTCTCTATGAGGCTTGAATTCAGATAAAAGACACTGTGCTGCTCCTGCTAAACCCATCGGATCAATACTGACACCATGTTCAGCCATAGCTGCTCTATTCATTTGTAATAATGAATCTATTTGCTTACGGACGTCGGCCGAAGTAGCTATATCTGCTGGTCGCACATGACGAGCATGCGGAATCCTAGCTTGACCAATGATATAACCCGCAGTTTTGTCGGGCAGCACTCGAGCAGGAGGAATAAATGGTGCAAAGAGCTTCCTGCTCATATCTAACAATTCTCGGATATTGTTTATGTCTCCAGGTACTTTAGGTACTTTGAGCAATTCGCTAGGGTTCCTTAGATTCTCATATACTCGGTGATCCGATCCTTCAGCAAATAATTTGCCGAAGGATATGTCAGGAGTTTCTCTTGAGCCGTCCATAAATTTTTTTACTGCCAATATTAGCAGATCTATCAGGATATTGCCATGTCCCATTACTTGCGTATTGTTTGCTGACTTGGCATGCTGCACCTGCTCGAAATATGATTATGAAAAAGTTATTACCGTTTACATTGTCCCAGGTGCAGAAGTGGGTAAATACTTATCCAACGCCTTTTTATGTTTATGATGAGAGGGGAATCAGAAATATTTGTCGAAGATTAAAAAAAGCCTTTTCTTGGTTAGACTTCAAACAGTATTATGCTGTGAAAGCTTTGCCTAACCCCAGCATCTTGCAGATATTAAAAGATGAGGGTTTGGGAGCTGATTGCAGTTCTTTAGCGGAGTTATACTTGGCAGAAATGGCAGGTATATCAGGTCAAGATATTATGTACACTTCTAATAACACTCTTGATGAGGAATTTCAGAAAGCCCATCAAATGGGGGCGATTATAAACCTTGATGATATTAGCCATATTGAGCCTTTAGAAAGGGTGGTGGGAATTCCTGAAATACTATCTTTTCGCTTTAATCCTGGAAAATTGCGTGAGGGAAATAGTATTATCGGCAAACCGGAGGAAGCAAAGTATGGCCTCACTAAAGATCAATTGTTTAAGGCTTATCAAATCATGCAACAAAAGGGCGTGAAGCGTTTTGGTATTCACACTATGATCGCTTCTAATGAGCTAGATCCTGACTATTTTGTTAAAACTGCAGAAATGCTATTTGATTTAGTAATCGAGCTGAAGCAAAAATTAGGTATTAGTTGTGAAATAGTAAATATTGGGGGTGGGGTTGGTATTCCTTATAAACCAGAACAAGATGAAGTGGATCTTGAATATATGGGGAATGAGATACAAAAGTTATACCAACAGAAAGTGATACAAGCAGGTCTGCAGCCTTTTACGCTAGCTATGGAATGTGGTCGACTCATTACGGGGCCGTATGGATATCTAGTTACTCGGGCTATTCGCCATAAAAACACTTATAAAAACTATGTAGGGGTTGATGCCTGTATGGCCAATCTGATGCGTCCTGGTATGTATGGTGCCTATCATCATATTAGTGTGCTTGGTAAGGAGCAGACTGCTTTGGATCATGTTTATGATATTACTGGTGGTCTTTGTGAAAATAATGATAAGTTTGCTATTGATCGAGCATTGCCCCAAATCTCTGATGGCGATATTTTAGTAATTCACGATGCTGGCGCGCATGGCCATGCTATGGGCTTTAATTACAATGGCAAGTTGCGCTCAGCAGAATTTTTGCTTCGAGAAAATAGTGAATTACAAATGATTCGTAGAGGGGAAACTCTCGATGATCATTTTGCCACTCTTAAGTTCTAAAATTATTGTGCTTGAGTTTGGTTATTCTCGGGTGTATTTGATGTGTCCTGAGATGTGTCGCAGCCTTTATTGTAAATGGTTGCTCCTGCTAGTAAAAGTGCCAAGGCTATTGCTGTTCTTTCGCTGGCCTCAACAGAAGAACGGTTCTGCCGCTGACGTAAGTGGGCAAATCTTTGCTGCATAAATTTTTGTGAAGCTGAATCTTAGCTACGCCCAGTTTATCTGTCTAGATCTGTACGCTAATAAATTTCAAATGATTGGATTCTGGCCAAGCCTGATGCGGAGGGAAATCTTTGTCAGCTGATCCTCGATACTGGGTCTGTACTTTGAAGCCAGCTTTTTGGGCATAGTGATGGATATGCTGATCAAAGTCTTGCTTAGACCATTGGGCGAAATTGGTAGAACAAATTAGGCTGCCTCTTTTGTTTAATAATGGTAATGCTTGCATGATCAAATCTTGATAATTTTGTGCCACTGAAAAACTACCTTGTTTCTTTTTGGCAAAGGTGGGCGGGTCGAGAATAATTATGTCATATTTGATTCCTTTCCGACGGCAAAAACTAAAATGAGCGAAAGTATCTGAAGTAATGACTTGATTATTGGTAGATGCCAATTTATTTAAAACCATATTTTCTACGCACCATTCGCTATAAGTCTTCGATAAATCCACACTTACTGTACTGGCGGCTCCACCAACAGCACAGGCAATGCTGAGAGCCCCTGTATAACTAAAAGTATTACAAATATGCTTCCCTTTACTAATACTCATTAAATATTCTCGATTGCCTCTTTGATCTAAAAAAAGACCATTCATTAAGCCGGCTGCTAACTTAACGATAAACTGGCCAGTTTTTTCAGCGATAATTAAATTAAGGGGAGCTGAATTGCCCCAAATTAGTTGAATTGGTGAGTTACTATTAGTCGGAGAACGATCTTTAAGATATATACCTTGAAGCGGCATCAACTTAATCAATACTTCGATAAGGATGCTTTGCCAGACTTGTATGCCCCGATTGAAGCATGTTATTACCGCAAATTGATGAAATAATTCTATATGTATTCCCGGTATGCCATCTGCTTCACTGTGAATTAACCTGAATGCTTCAGGTAGGATAGGAAATGATTGTTGCCTTTTTTGCCAAGCCAGTTTTAGTAGCCAACTTATATAATCTGAGTCTAATGGCTTTTCTGTGATACAAATTTGCGCCTTGTGCGTATGGCCAATGTAGCCATAAAACTTTTGTGATGCGACGACAATCTCGATACTAGTACCTTCCTTGGCTAGACTTTCAAAAAAGTCATCCTTGGTTAGGTAAGGAATCTGAGCAAGTAATTTGGCAATGCCAGTTTTCTTGGGGGTTAGCTCTACCATTAGCCCATTACAATATCATCATCTTTCTCATCATCTATAGCACCTTCTTCTACTGGCTTTTTGAGAAAATACTCTTCATAAAATGCTTTTGCTTTACGCAAATTTTCCATCACTTTCGTTTTGTCGCCGGCACCCATTGCTTCCAAACTAAACTTGATACAAATAGGCTTATTAAAATTATCGCGGCGTAAATGAGTTAAGAAACTTTCTAGAGGGATTTCTCCTTCGTCGAGTGGCTGATTAGGTAAATTGTTGTGGAAGTTTGAGATATAAACAAACTCTAATCTTTTGCGAATAATTTTGTACACTCTGAGTAATGGCAATTTCTGGGAAGCTAAATGACAAACATCTAAACAAATGTAATCAAAACGTCGCAAGTCCTCAATGTTGCGTAGAGAATACTGAGGCAAAAATAAATTGGTGCTTGCTGGTGGATTCTCAACACAAATTTTCACTTTTGTTTTTTTCTGTAATTTGGGAATTTCATTTTTGAACCATTGGGCATAGCGTAGGCTAGTAAACAATGGCGGACGAGCGTTTAGTAAGGGGATATTTGCTGTTTCGGCAATTTCTAAAGCAGCTTGAAAGCGCTTGGGGGTTCCATCTGCTGGCAGAGAAAGGCTAACGATAGGTAATTTGAAGAATTCTTGTAAACGGAGCAAGTAATCTGGATCTCGGGTATCAAAAATATCGTTGAGGATGATATCAAGCCCTTCGAATCCAGCGTCTTTAGTAAACTCAAAAATACGATTTAAACCATATTTGTAGAGACAGCCAGTAGTAAGACACAACATAAAGAAGCGGATAGCTATAATATACATCTATATCTTAGCATATATTATCAACAATATGGTATACTAATTGGAATACAAAAATAAAAACTATGTCCCCACAGCACTATTTTCGCAGAATGTCGGTAGTCCTTTTTGCTTTGATTTGTGTAATCTGGGTGAGCATTTACGGTGTGATTATAACTGGAGCATTCTCACGGGCATTTTGGGCTAGTATGACAGCGGTAGATGTCCTGGTAAAATAAATTCAAAAAAACAAAAGATAAAATTATAAGGCCATCAAATCTGTTTGAAGAAATGATGACTGTGAGCTGTATTCCTCTCATGTCTTTTGCCTGTGGCCGTGGCAAAGATGGTATGTACGTACTTGCTCAGCAGCCAGTCAGTTTTGTCTAATCAGAAATAACTGAGGAATTGTTTTGAAACTTGAATTGTTCAGTGGTATATTGCGCCCGATTTAACTAATCCTGTATATGCCATATGTTTGGTATGCCTTGGGCGCTAGTATACTAGCTCTAGTGGTTGCGGTTATTCATATTTCGTCGATCATGCGTGTGAAAGTTGCTGATAAAACGATGAATGATATTTCTTTAGCTATTAGGCAGGGAGCGGAAGCCTATCTTAGTCGGCAAACTAAGACAATTGGCGTGTTTACTATTCTGATTTTTTTGGTACTGGGTTTTGTTTTTAATTGGTTGATGGCTGCTGGATTTTTAGCTGGTGCGATTCTTTCTTTGGCAGCTGCTTATATTGGTATGGGTGTATGTAGTCGTACTAATGTACGTACTGCTTTCTTAGCTAAAGAAGGTATGCAGCCAGCATTAAGTATTGCTTTCCGTGGTGGTTTGGTCACAGGTCTTGGTGTGGTTGGTCTAGCGCTTTTGGGAGTGAGTGGTTTTTATCTTATTCTTAGAGCGTATGGTTTGCCTGTCGCCCAAATTCCGCAAATGTTAATTGGCTTTGGTTTTGGTGCTTCTTTGGTGAGTTTATTTGCTCGTGTTGGTGGGGGCATTTTTACTAAGGCAGCTGATGTCGGGGCTGATCTTGTCGGAAAAATAGAACAAAATATTCCTGAAGATGATCCTCGAAATCCAGCCGTTATTGCTGATAATGTTGGCGACAACGTAGGTGATGTTGCTGGTATGGGGGCTGATCTTTTTGAAACCTATGCAGTTACCTTGATTGCTGCTTTGGTATTAGCTTCTTCAGTATTTACTGGTGGTAGTTTTTCACAGGTAGCGATTGAGTATCCTTTGATGTTGGGGGCTGTAGCTATCGTAGCGTCTATCTTGGGAGCTTTTTTTGTACGTTTGGGCAGCAAGAAAAATATTATGGGAGCTTTGTACAAAGGTTTAGCAGCAACAAGTATATTTTCTATTATTGGTTTTTATTTTGTCACCAATGCGATGTTGGGTAATGAAATGCGAATATTTTATGCTTCTTTAGTAGGTATTGCTTTGACAGTTTTGATGAATGTGATCACCGAATACTATACCTCTACTGCTTATAAGCCGGTACAAGATACAGCAAAAGCGGCAGAAACTGGTGCAGGGACTAATGTGATTATTGGCTTAGCTTATGGTTTGAGAAGTACATTCCTGCCGATTATGGCAATTGTTATTGCTATCATGTTGGCTTATTGGTTAGGAGATACTTCTAGTTTACATAGTGGTATTTATGGTATTGCGATTGCCGCTGTAGCCATGCTTTCTACCACTGGAATGGTGATTGCAATGGATGCTTATGGACCGATTACTGATAATGCTGGTGGTATTGCCGAAATGGCAAATTTACCAGAGCATGTGCGTGAGGTTACAGATGCTTTAGATGCTGTTGGTAATACTACCAAGGCGGTTACTAAGGGCTATGCCATTGGTTCGGCTGCATTAGCGGCATTAGTTCTTTTCCAGGCGTACAATGAAGAATTTGTGAAGCTTGGCAAAACCTTGAGTCAACGGATTGACGATCCAACTGTATTGGTAGGACTTTTTATTGGTGCTTTATTACCTGCCCTATTCTCTTCTTATTGTATGCAAGCGGTGGGACGTGCTGCTCACAAGGTAGTAGATGAAGTACGTCGCCAATTCCGTGATATTAAGGGAATTATGGAGGGTAAAGCGAAACCAGATTATAAAGCTTGTGTAGATATCGTTACCAAGGCTGCTTTGTACGAAATGATAATGCCTGGTTTATTGGCAGTAGTTGCTCCTATTGCTGTTGCTTTTCTTCTTGGTCCTGAGGCTTTAGCTGGTTTGCTTGCTGGTGTCATGGTTTCCGGTTTAGTAACTGCTATTGCTATGTGTACCGGTGGGGCGGCATGGGATAATGCTAAAAAGTATATCGAAAAAGGCCATTTCGGTGGCAAAGGATCACCTACTCACAAAGCTGCAGTGGTAGGGGATACAGTTGGCGATCCCTACAAAGATACAGCAGGTCCTGCAATTAATGCTTTGATCAAGGTAATCAATACGATTGCGCTTATTCTGGCACCTATTTTGGCTAGTATGATGGTGTAAAGATTGGTTTGAATTAGAAAATGTAAAAAGCAGGTCAGAGATAATTGCTCTGACCTGCTTTTTTGCTCAGGTTGTTTTTATTCCCCGTTGGGCAGGAATCTAGGCCACTTTTTCTGAAAGTGATGAGGCTACCAGTAAGATTGATTCCTTCTTTTAGGTATGCGTTTATGGTAAAATAAATTGATAGTATTTATATCTATTTTTGAAACAGCGCTTTTCACTTTGGATTATGATTGGATTAGGTTTGCTTGAGCTTCTAGTATTGGCTTTTGTGCTTGAGCCAACCAACTTGCTATATTTGTATATTTCTTTGCTGATTATTTTAGGAAATAGTTGCTTTGTCTGGCTGTTTTCTTGTTTCCGTCCCAAACAATCAAAGACATCCCAATTAGCCAAAGCTTCAATTAGTGAAGAACGTTTGGTAAATAGTTTGCTAGTAGCAGAAAAAATTCAAAAGTATTTGCTCCCTGCCCATGTAGGAACTATTACCGGTTTAGATGTTTATGCGAAATCCAGACCCTCAGAAGAAATTGGCGGCGATTTTTATCAGGTGATACCAATTTCACCAACCAGAACACTTTTTGCTATTGGAGACGTGGCTGGTCATGGTCTTCCTTCTGCAATGATCAGTATTATTGTTGATACTTTGATTCATGCTTTTGCCAAGGAACAAGATATGCAAAAGATGACTAAGCAAATTAATACTATTTTATATCAACGGATTGCGCCCAATCTTTTTTCTACATTGTTATTACTACTGTGGGATAGTGAAACTAAGCTCATGTCTATAGTGTCAGCTGGTTTTGGCCGCTTCTTGCATTATCATTCTGCAGATCGGATAATCAATACAATCAAAGGAGGGGGGATTGCTCTAGGGATGGTAAAAAGTGATAAAAGTATTGCGACTACTAGACAATTGGTCTTTACTTCCGGGGATGTGTTGATTCTTTCTACTGATGGTATTTTGGAAATGCAAAATGGTTTGGGAAAGAGGTTGGGGATCGAAAGATGGGCAAAGATTGCCCAGCAGCATGCTGCTTTAGATTCTGCTGAAGCGATATTTCAGGCCTTGTCGCGGGATATTTTATCTTTTGCAGGTACGGCTAAACAGATAGATGATGTGACTCTCATGGTAATTCGTCATATATGCTAAAAACTATTACTCAAACCTGGCATATCTCACGTTCACTTTATTCTCCTCAAGATATTCGTAATCAAATCGGTAATTTTTTGAGTACCCATATTGCGCTCAGTAAGTGGGTACATCGTTTACAATTGGTTGCAGCTGAGTTGATTGCTAATAGTTGCGAACATCGTTTTGATAATGATTATGTGGTCTTGACCATAAGGATGACCAATTATCTTGGTAAGGTGAGAGTGCAAATTATCCTGGATGATAAAAGTAATGTGCTTATTATGCAGCGGTATAATAATCTCCGTCATGCTTTTAAGAAGCGTAAACTGCCAATTGAAAATAAAAGTGTTCATGGCCGAGGCTTAGCAATCATTTTGCTCTGGACAGACCAGATGCAATTTAGTAAAAAGCGAGCAGGTGGATTAACAGTGAAAGTCGTTAAGA
The DNA here is from genome assembly GCA_016207805.1 of Candidatus Abawacabacteria bacterium. Classification (NCBI taxonomy): domain Bacteria; phylum Candidatus Abawacaibacteriota; species Candidatus Abawacabacteria bacterium. The sequence goes on from JACQZO010000011.1 coordinate 14,174, forward strand.
CCATTTACCTAGCCTAGATTCTATGACCCCTTTTACTTTCGTAATCACCGATATTAAGCTTAATAACACTGCTAAGGCGAAGCATATTCTTTGCCAAGGAGAATTAGATGAAAGCAATGTAGACTTTCATGCGGAGACGATATACGACTTAATTCATCTAGTTCCCAAAGGAACACATTTTGTCCTTGATGGTAAGTCACTGGCCTATTTAAATAGTAAAGCTTTGGGGTATCTAACAGACTGGTTTAATAAGCTCGATCAAAAAGGTGGGCGGATTTTTTTGGTCAATCTCAAACCTGCAATATTTGATGTTTTGGATGTAGTTGGTATTACCCAAATTATATCGGTTCATGACAAGGTGGCAGATATTGAACTAAATTAAGAATCTGCATTGTTGGCTGTTTAATGCTTGCTTAAGCCATAAACTCTTGACTCTATTGAGTGCTGGAGTATAATTAAGGTTGACTCTCGAGAGCGTAAGGTAACCTATTATCTTTAACTCTTATCCTATGACTAATCTCAATGATCGTGGAAATAATCAATATTCCACCAATAATCAAGGTACCAGTGGGGCTAATTCAGGTAACATGGGCAGGGATGATAAAAAGCGGAAGGGGGCTAATGAACAATTTGGTCAAGGAGGAAGTAATACATCGGGACAGAGCCAGCAAGGTTCAGTGACATCATCTCGAGATCGCAGTGACTCAAGCGGTCAAGGAGGTAACAATCGTAACGATTCAAGCCAGGGTAGCAATCGTTAATAGTAGCCGTACGTACTAACTACTATAAAAAGAGCTCCTATAAGGATATAGCTAGGAGCTCTTTTTTATCTTGCTGAGAATTACTTACTGTGAAAATGAAACTTTAATGCCTGGACCCATTGTAGTAGTCAATGTGACACTATTGATATAAGTGGCTTTTACTCCAGTCGGTCTCACTGCTTTTACAGCATCGATGATTGCCTTCACATTTTCAAACAATTTATCTTTACCAAAAGATACCTTACCCCCAATGACATGGAGATTCCCTTGAGGATCATTTCTAAACTCCACGCGTCCCTTTTTTACTTCAGTAATAGTGGCAACGATATCGGTTGTCACTGTACCAGCTTTAGGATTGGGCATTAAACCTTTAGTACCAAGTATTTTTCCTAACTTTGCCATTTTGCGCATTGCTTCTGGTGTAGCAATAGCAACGTCAAAGTCCGTCCAATTGTCTTTTGCTACCTTTTCAATCAAATCATCGCCACCAGCAAAGTCTGCACCTGCTTTTTTTGCCTTTTCCACTTCATCTTCACCAACAAAAGCAGCAATAATTTTGCTTTTGCCACTACCATTGGGCAGGCTTACGGTGCTTCTCACTTGCTGATCAGCATACTTAGGATCGATGTTGAGATTGAAGTGCACTTCAACAGTACTATCAAATTTGGTCGTACTAGAATCAACTAAAAGAGCACAAGCTTCTTCTAATTCATATTTCTTAGTACGATCAATTTTTTCACTTGCAGCCCGATATTTTTTGGAACGTTTCATAAATAAAATATTAATCTTCCACCGTTATACCCATACTGCGCGCTGTGCCGGCGATCATGCGTGCTGCTTGATCTACGGAGGTGGTGTTGAGATCAGCCATTTTGACCTCAGCGATTTTGCGCAATTGAGCTTTAGTAATTTTACCAACTTTACTTTTATTCGGTTCGCCTGATCCTTTTTCCAGCTTAATTTCTTTCAAAATTAAAACTGAAGCGGGAGGGGTCTTGAGAATAAAATCAAAACTACGATCAGCATAAATGGTGATAATAGCTGGGATCAAAATATCTCCCATCTCACGTGTCTTTTCATTGAACTGCTGACAGAATTGCTGAATATTGATGCCATGGGGACCAAGGGCTGTACCAATTGGTGGTGCAGGATTTGCCTTGCCCGCCTTGGCTTGAATTTTGACCTTAACCAAAATTTTCTTTGCCATACGGATAAATGATTAAATTAAACTTTTTTGATTTGCGTAAACTCTAACTCTACTGGCGTTTCGCGATTAAAAATAGAAACCAATACCTTAATTTTACCTTTATTGTCATCAATTTCACTAATAGTGCCTTGATAACCAGCGAAAGGCCCTTCGGTGATAGTAACTACTTCAGCAATGCTGAAATTAGCCTTGAATTTAGGCTCTTTCATGCCCATGCGTTTGCGAATACGCTTGATTTCTTCATCACTCACAGGGATAGGAATGGTACCTGAACCAATAAAACCAGTAACATTAGGAGTGTTGCGTACCACATACCAAGATTCATCTGACACAATCATATTAACGATTACATAACCAGGAAACATGCGTTTCTCAACTAATTTTTGTTCTCCCTTTTTTACCTCAATTTGAGTTTCTTTGGGAACAATGACATCAAAAATGAAATCCTGCATGTTCATAGTCTCGATACGTTGCTTTAACGCTTCAGCTACAGCATCTTCGTAGCCTGAATAAGTGTGAAGCACGTACCATTTTCGCCCTTGGCTCTCTTGCTTAGGCATAAATTAGACGCCAGTTAAAAAATCAGACAGATACTTGTAACCATTGCTAAATAAGAAATCAAGTAAAGCAATAAATGCTAACATTACTAAACTGATACTTAATACCACAATGGTGCTATTGATAGCTTGAGACCTAGTAGGCCAAGCTACTTTTCGAAGCTCTTCAACAGAGCTGCTGACGTAATTGTGAATGGAACGAATCATATGATTTTTAAAAAGCCCCTCAGGGCTTAGAAGCAGAAGCACTATACGAGCTTTTGCTTTTTTTGGCAAACAAGTCAGTTCGTCTTTTTATTTTGAGGTAAATAGCGCAACACAATGGTGCTAATGATAGCAGTAATAGTGAGCACCGATGAAGTGAGCCAAAGGTTGTCGAATAAAGGATCAAAAGGGTCAATCTCTAAAAATAAACTAACTAAATTTAACCCCATAAAAATACTGATACTAACGGTGGCTATCCAGCGAGTAATATTATTCCAGCGATTATATTTACTATTAAGCAAGCAACGAATAGTAGTTAGAAAAAAGACTATAATTAGGATCACGCTCTCTATTTTGAACCCCAGTTCTCCAAGTCTATCTAAAGAAAAAAGTTGCCACACATTTCCTATGGACCATAGGGCACCTACTAAAGAGAAACCATGGATGAGTTCTAATAAATTATCGTTACGTTCTTGCCAAGCACAGTTAAATACATTAAGTGTGCTATACAACCACAGAATCATTAAAGTAAATAGGGTTTGAGGCATCATCAGCCATTCAGGAGTGCTTTCTGGGAGAAGCCATGTCATCAGTAAATATTGAGCTGCTAATAAACAGGTGAGTAGCGTACTTACTAATACTAAGACGCGTAGTTTCCAGATTTGGAGCATAGAAAATTAAGTTTGCTAAACAAAATATAGCAAAGTCACGAATCATACTGACACTTATTAGATTAGCAATCCTAGCAATCTATGGTGAAATGATGCGATGACCTTAACAAAGCAAATATTTGCTGAAGAAAAAAGCGGGAGTGGGTAAATAAGGGTATTCATAGTGAAATTTGTAATTACGCAGTGCTTATGTTACTTCTACAATACGAAAATTTTCTATGCCTTTGATCCCTATTCGCGCAAGAGTAAAGGAAAACCTTCGGGTTACGTCGAGTGTGTGTGTGGTAAGACTAGTCCTGGTGAATCCTGTGGAATTACAGTTCAAAGCTGGACAATATTTGTTCATTAAGGCTAGTGAACGAGTATTACGGGCTTATTCTATCGCTTCTTCACCAGCGCAAAAAAATGAGATTGAATTTTGTGTGAAGCGGGTAGAAGGTGGCGTGGCTTCAAACTTTCTATGGAATTTACAGCCTAATGATGAAATTGATCTGACCGGAACATTTGGTCATTTTATCTATAAAAGTGATGTTCAGATTGAGCGTATTGTTATGATCGGTACTGGTACTGGAGTGGCTCCACTCAAATCTATGATTGAGTTTGCCTTAACTGAAGGGGAGAAGCGGCCTCTACATTTATTCTTTGGCGAAAGAATGAAAGAGGATTTTTATTATCTCGATCAATTTGCTGCCTGGGCAACCAATTATCCTAATTTTACTTATACACTCTGTGCTTCACGAGAGGAGGCTGAAGGATTCTTTTATGGCAGGGTTACCCAAGCTTTAGAAAAAGTGTTACCAGTAGAGAAGGCGACGAGTTTTTATCTTTGTGGCGGGCAAGCGATGCTGACGGATGTAAGAGATTTATTAGAAAAGTACTCTGTTGAGACGAAAAATATTTATCAGGAAAAGTTTTTTTGATTAGGTGGGAAAGGAACCAGGATACGAGATCATGAAGACAAACACCAAGACAAAGACGAAGACGAGAAGGCTCAAAGAATAGCGCCTGTCTTTGTCTTGGTGTTCGTCTGCGTCTTTTTATGATCTGGTATCCTTGTTCTTCAGCCCTTATTTTCGGTGGCTAAAATATTTTTCATATACTCCAAAATCCCTTCCTTCATTTTTGGATTTTCTACTGCATAGCGAATTTGTGCTTTGACATAGCCAGCTGGTAGGCCGGTGTCGAGTATTTCGCCTTTGCTGTCGTAAATATAGGCAAGGTGTTTCTGTGCGACTTCCGCCATAATATGAGGAAGAAGCAGTGAATCCTTTTTGTCTTTTGGTTCAGGAAGTGCTCTTAAAATCTTTATTACCTCAGGACATAAAATCATCGGGCTAAATAAGCCAAATAAAGAGGGAGCCTCTTCAGGGGCTGGTTTTTCCACAATGCCCTCAATTTGATAAAAGTTTTCCCGTACTTTTTGTTTCACTATAGCGATACCAAAATCTTTGGTTTCATTGGCTGGTACTTCACATACATGAATCATGGTTCCTCCGTATTCTTGGTAGAGTTCCAGCATTTCTATTGCTGGTGTTCGAGGAAATGTTACTACATCAGCATAGCTAGCAATGATGGGATCACCTTCAGGTATCAAATGCAAACATGAGCGAATAGCACCACCTGTCCCAGTATGGAAAGCTTGGCGTACAAAAGTAAATTTGAGCTGATTAAATTTAGTAATACTGGCTAATAATTCATCTTTACCTTCATCAGCTAGCATTTTCTCCAGCTCTAGATGCCGATCTAAATATTCTTCTACTTGAGGGAAATGTTGTTTGCCAACGATAATAAATTCTTTAATGCCAGCATTGGCATAGTCTGTAATCAAATAATCCAAAGATGGCCGATTTACTATCGGTAGCATTGGTTTTGCTAAACTTTTGGTAACTGGAAGCATTCGTGATCCCCAGCCAGCCACTAGGATTACGGCGACTCTTGGTGGTTTATTCATTGTTGAGCTGTTACTTCAGTAATTTTGACTGTTTTTTCCTGCACTTTTTCGTGGGGAATGACTATTTTTAAAATACCATCCTTGAAGAAGGCTTGGATTCTCTCGGGGTCAAGGTTGAATGGCAAAACTAAGGTGCGAGCAAAGCCACCCCAAAAGCACTCACGTAATAAATATTCACCTTCCGGAATAACGTCATCATGGGTACGTTGTCCTTTGATGGTTAATTGATTGTCGCTGATGGTAATATGGATATCAGCCAATTTTACTCCTGCAACCGGTGTTCGTACCACGATTTCATTCTCAGTTTGGTACACATCTACTACCAACTGCCCTTCTTGATTGTTGGGTTCTTGGTTAGTGGTGTTTTGTTGAGAATCGTCTTTTTTTTTCTTGAAGAGAGAAAACATAGGCTTGAACTCCGAGTTAGCAGATACAATTTAGCACATTGAAGTCTGGAGAAAAATTATCAAGTTAGTTTTTGCTAGAAAATAGTATTGTTTATGGTCTTGGGCTTATTCTTTTACCTTACTAGCCAAAAGTTTATTCTTTAGTACCAGCAAGAGATCTGGAGCTAGGCCTCCAGTGAGGGTGAGCAGAATGATATATAGAACACCAGTAGAGCCAAAGCCAAGAGGAAGACTAAGCAATGGTGATAACGGAAGCAACCATGGACGGATGATAAATAGATAACCGGCACAGATGGCAATGGAAATAATTGTGGCTAAAGTAGTCTTGAAGTTGAGAGGAATTTTGCGTGTTCTATTAGCGACAGTAACCAATCCAATAAAGTGAATGCCTTGGGCCAATACCACAGCCCAAGCTGTGCCATATGCTGCCCAGGTAGGAGTGAATATAATGGCAAAAGTCACAGCTACCAAGGCCTCTATCAGAGTAATCCACCAAAAGGCTTTGACTTGATTGAGACTTACTAAAATATATTGAAATAAGTTTGAAAGAAAATTGAATATACTGGCAATTACCATTACTCGCATCAGGTCGGCTGCCCCTGCAAAATCAGTACCAGTAGAAATAAGCTGGATCATGCTTTCTGCCATAATAAAGCTGCCTACACACATACCTAAACCAATAATCACCAAAATATCCCACGACTTTTGCAACAAATGATTAAAGCGGTTTTCGTCCATATGTGCTGCCGAAAGGCTGGGTAATACTGAGTTCATAAAGCTGAAAGGAATTAGTAAAAGTAGCTCATAACTACGCAAAGCCACGCCAAATACGCCTACAGTAGCACTGTCTTGTGCTTCTCCCAGAATGAGACTATTGATGCGTAAATAGACTGTACCTAGAATCAATGCGGTGCCATAAACAGCACTCTTTTTCAGTAATCGATAAATTTCTTGCCAATTGAAAAGTGGGCGAATAGGCAGAAGCTTGTTGGCGGTATACCAACTGAGGGTGCAAACGTAAAAGTTATTAATTACGCCGGCAATAATTAGATGAAGAAAGCCCCAATCAAACCAAGCTGCTAGGGCGATATAGATAACACTTAAAGTTTTACCCACTATTACAGCGAAGGCAAATTGGGGCATTTTGAGGTGAACCTGTAATGCTGCTGATACCGTTGAACCAATTAAATATGCTGCCATGCCAATAGTTGCAATTACTACCGAGACTGACATTAGCCAAGTAAAGGTGGGGATTACAAAAGCGGCGATACTGGTAATACTACCAATGACAAGGATAAGAATGAGACGCAAGCCAAGCATATTGCCTAATATTTCTTGCATGCGCTCTTTTTGTTTAGACATTTCGTCTACAGCTAAAGTGAATAAGCCAAGATCACAAGCAAGCCCAAAGAAACCAACCAATTCATATACTAGGGTATATTCTCCATAACCACTGGCTCGTAAATAGTGAGTAATAATTTTGATAATTACTACACTTAATACAGCATTAAATAACCGAGAGATAATTTGCGAGATAGTATTGGAGGCAATCTTTTTGGCGTTTTCCATTGTAGATGAGGGATAGATTCTGAACTCTAGATTTTAGATTCTAGATTTATCGATTGGAGCACGTTTATTACATTTTTTGTGGCATTACTATGAGAGATGGCAGCATTTTTTGCAAAGGGAATGGTTTGATTTTGTAGTTGAGACAAGGCTGTAAATAAGCTTTTTTCATTCAAATGCTCTTCTAATACCACTCTAATTTGGGGCAAATTGGTGAAGGTTTGAGCATTGATAATTTGGTCACCACGGCTTTGATCCTTACCTAAAGGAATAAGAATCGCTGGTTTTCCTAAAGTAAGAATTTCTGCCAAGGTAGTGGCACCGGCCCGAGAGATGATAATATCGGCACATTGATAAATGTCTGCTAGTTCTTCACTAAAAGATTCAAAAGGAAAATAATCAGTATCAGCTTCATGTGTTTTTTTCCCTAGACCAGTCATATGAATGACAATAAATTGTTTATTTAATTCGGCAAAAGATTGGGTAATTACCTCATTGAGCTTTTTGGCTCCAGAACTACCACCCAGAACTAATAAAATGGGCTTGCTTTGTTTGGGGATACCAAGAAACCGTAAGCCTTTTTCTTTTGTGCCATGCAATATTTCACTACGGAGAGGGATGCCGGTCACCACTAATTTATCCAGATGTTTGGTAAAGTACTTTTTACTAGCCACAAAGCCTAAACATTGTTTAGTGATAAATGGTAAACAGAGCCTGGTGGTTAAGCCGGGCACGATATCAGATTCGTGAGCAATGATAGGAATGTGACGCAGCCAGCCAGCTATTACTACAGGAAAACTAATGAAGCCGCCTTTAGAAAGGATAACTTGAGGTTTTAATTTGCCTAATAAAAACCATGCTTTGATAATGCCCACTACGGTGCGAAAAGGGTCAGTGAAATTACGCAGGGCAAAATATCTGCGTAGTTTGCCGGCGGGAATATTATAAAAAGGTACGGCGACTTTTTTGCTTGCGCTGATTTCCATCCCTTTTGCTGAACCAAGCCAGAATATTTCTAAAGGATCTTTTGTTTGTGTGCGGAGTTGTGAGACGATGGCTACTAAAGGTTGGATGTGCCCCCCAGTTCCCCCTCCGGTAATGACTAGTTTCATTGGTATAGCGCGAAATATTGAGTAAAATACCGATGCCAACAGCTTTGCTCAGTAAGGATGAGCCACCATGACTAATAAAGGGCAAGGTTAGACCTGTATTGGGCAAAATGCCCATGATTACGCCCATATTAATAAATGCTTCTAAACAAATCCAGCAGGTGATGCCAGTTGCGACATATTTGGCAAAGCGATCGGGTGCCTTTTCAGCAATTTTCATTCCCCGCCAAGCAATGATAGCAAAAGCGGCTATTACTAAAATGATTCTTAAGAAACCAAGCTCTTCTGCTGCAATAGCAAAAATAGCATCTCCTTGGGCTTCTGGTAAGTAGGCGAACTTTTGTCGTGAATTACCAAATCCATATCCCCAGAAGCCTCCTGAACCAATAGCAATCAAGGCTTGTTGAATTTGATAACCAATACCACTGGGGTCTGCTTCAGGATTAAGGAATGCGGTAAAACGCTGGACAATATACTTCTTTTGACTCATTAAACTAACAAAAAGAATACCAACTATCGAGCCTGCGGCAGTTAATTGCACCATATTTCCTTGGGCGATAAAAAACATACTAATAGCAATGGTTGCATAGAGTAAAATACTCCCGAAATCAGGTTCTGCTAAAAGAAAAAGCACAAAAGTGCCAACAATAATGCCAAAAGGAATAAAGCCTTCTTTCAAGTTTCTTATTTTAGGACCGAGGCCATCAAAAAATGCTGCTAAATATAAAATAAAAGCGGTTTTTGCTATCTCCGAAGGTTGAATAGAGGGTAAAAAAGGAATGTTGAGCCAACCCCGTGCAATCGTATTGTAATCAGATCGTAAGGGGGTAAACACAGTGGCCAAAAGCACTATGGCACCTCCTAAAACGAATAAGCGATGTTTATACCAAAAGCGGTAAGGAATGCGTTGCACCACAAACCAAGCGACTAAAGCTACCACCAAAGAACTTAATTGATTCCAGAAATAATAGTCTGTGGTCTGTCCTTTGGTGTTGAAAAAAGAATTAATAGCACTGGCACTGCTAATCATAATTACACCAAAAAGCATCAGACCAAAAACAACTATTGCTAGGACGCGATCAAATTGGCCTTTAGGTTCTGACGTACCGCTTCTTGAATGTTCTAAGGAGTTTTTTCCCCTCATAATAAGCTTGTTTCAAAGAATGAAGAATAAAATACTGCCAATGTACTAGGGGATAATGAAGTGTGCCTGGGTACTGATATACATGCCCGCCAAACTTTTTTTTAAAATCGGTAACTCCGTACCATGAGTGTTCAGAGGAGCTATCTTCTGGCGCTATGCCCAAAAAATCATACACTCTCATGCCTGCATTTTTAGCGTCTTGAATCACTTGCCATTGCAAACCATAAGTGGCCATGGTGTTACGCTTATTTGAATCAGATGCACCATAATAGTAAATAGCCTGCTCCTTATAAAATACGGCAATGAGTCCTGCTATTGGTTGATCTTGGTAATAGGCTAAATAGAGCTTACTATGGGGGACGAGGCGGGTTAGGAAATTGAGATAATAACTTTGGGAATGAATGCCAAAAAGATCTCGTTTGGCAGTAGTTTCTAGTAGTGCATAAAATTGCGCGACTGGTGTTGCAATGTCAGTGTCACGTCCATCCCATACGCGATAATTTATCTTATGTTTGTCTGCGATCTTGATATTGTATCTTCCTTTCGGTTTCATTTGTTTTAATAATTCCGCTAAAGACAAAGTTAAGTCTAAATAGAGCGTAGTATCAGGCTGAATATGGAAAGGAGCAGGATGAAATCCCATTGTGCTTAATTTCTGGCTACTTGCTTCGGATTTTTCCCAAGCGGGTTCGAGTTTAATATAAGCGCAGTTTTTTTGACGGGCGAGTAGTACTAGTTTAGGCCAATTTTCTTCTAATTGAGCTAAAGATAGGGGGCGATTGATAAAAAAATAACGCTTGCCAAAGGAGGTAGGAAGGATAGTCCAATGTATTGGTCCAATATATCCCGCTTCTCTATTAGGGAGTGAATTCTGCAATTGAACCCATGCCGAGCTTTGAAAAATATTTTCTTTACTCAGCATGATGATCCTGCATCTTTTCTTTATAACGTTGTAACTGAGTTTTTAGCTTGTCATGAATTAAATCGATACCTTCTTCTACGGTCGATGCTTTTTCTTCAGCAATGAACACCTTTTTGCCCACGGCAATGCGTACTTCTACATACACTTCGGCGCCATCTTTTGCCGTATTTTGTTCGATACTAACATTGGTTTGATAACTATCTACGTCATTCTGTTGGTAATATCTCTTTAGTGCTGTAAGTTTTTTTTCGATATAGTCGTGACTCTTATCTTGTAAAGTTATTCCTTTGCAACGGATATTAAAAATCATAAGATTTAGTAAATGATGTATTCAAACAATATTAACTTCCTCTATTAAATGGATACCAAATTTTTCTAACACTACCTGCTTAATATGAGCCGCCAGCATCATAACATCTTTTTTTGTTGCTTTGCCAGTATTAGTCAAGAAGTTGGCGTGTTTAAGAGAAACTTGGGCATCTCCTATGCTAAATCCTTTGAGGCCGGCTTGATCAATTAGATGTCCTGCTGATGTTCCGGGTGGATTTTTGAAAAAAGAACCAGCAGTGAAGCCTCCTGGCTGCTTTTCTTTTCGCCACTTTTTTGTTCCATCCATTTTGGTTTTTATTTCTGTAGGATCACCCAATGTGAGAGTCATAGTACATTCAATCACAAAGCGAGGGTGGTGTTTGATAGTACTTTCTCGATAGGAAAATTCGAGATCTGCTGCAGGTAGGGTGACGATCTGATTTTTATTATCAATGATTGTTACCTCTTGGAGTACATCTTTTATTTCGGTTCCCAGAGAGCCTGCATTGCCTCGAATCGCTCCACCAATAGTTCCAGGTAAGCCGAACAGAGCTTCAATTCCTGATAAACTTTGTTCTAAACAGAACTGCGCCAATGTTGTTGTATAGACACCACTACCTACTTTTAGCTGAGTATCATTTCGTTCAATATGATTGATGTTGCTACGAATAGTTAATCCGGATAATCCATGATCGGGAAATAAGATGTTGGTACCGCCCCCCAAGAAGAAGGTGGTGAGTTTGTTTGTCGCTGCATAATCTAGGGCCTCTACTGCTTCTGCAGCATTTTTAACTTCCACAAAAAACTCAGCTGGACCACCAATATGGAAAGAACTGTAAAGGGCAAGTGGAATATTCTGTTTGATAGCCAACATGAACAAAGATCAAGTCTATTGGATAATAACACAAGCGCGCTCAGAGTTAAGTTCACTCTGAGTAAGCTCTTGTGTGCTCGCAGACTTTTATTGGTCTTCTTTCGTGACTTTCAAAGTAATTGGTGTTGGCATCTGTTGGACTTCAGCAGCTTTTTTCTCTTCTGGTGTCTGAACTTGGCTTTCTTTCATGATAGTTTCGCTCTTTGCCGGCGGCGTATAGCCTAGAAAGTCATTTCCTGGTAAAGGTTTTTCTGGTTCTGAATAAGCTTTTTGTAAGGCTTGTTCTTGAGCCTTGCTGACTCCTTGAGGAGGCAGAGGGTCAAAACTTTGACTATAAGAAATGTCTGCCGGCATGGTCTCTTCCGGTTTGTTTTCAGGGATGTAATTTACTTGAGGAAGGGGAGGCAATTCTGAATGCTGAATGCTGAATTCAGAATTGGCTGAAGATGGTGTTTCTTCTGGAAGTGTGTCTTTACTTTGTTCCATCATTGCTGGGGCGCTATCTAAGCTCTCAGCTCTTAGCTCTTCGCTCTGTACTGCTACCGGCGTCACTGCTTCCTTGATGGTTGATTGTACCGGATGAAATGCTTCATTGCTCGTATCTTTGGCTAGATGCTGTCGCATGAATGTTTTTACTGCTTCAATGGCGGTTTCTTGAGCGCTCTTGAAGTCTTGACCTGTGATTTTAAATCCGGCAGCTCTTTGGTGCCCTCCTCCGCCAAAAGGCAGCACAATTGGCGTTACATCAATATTTTTTAATGAACGTAAACTTATTTTCACCCCATTATCTGCTGTTTCTTTCATCAAAAAGACAATATCGGCATCTGATGCACTGGTAATTAATTGATCCATGAGGCCGTCTAATTCACTTTCACTAGCATTCACTTCAGTAAAGTCTGATTGGCTAACACTGGTCCAAGCCAGATGTAACTCTGGATCATGCTCTAGTCGAGATAAAGCCTTACCCCATAAGCGCAAAGTAGAAAGCTCATGCATCTTAAAAAGATGACGGACTATTTCTTGTTGTCGAGCACCAGCGGTAAGCAATCGAGCAGCTACGGCAAAAGCCTTTGGTGTCGTGTTAGCATTTTGGAAACTGCCAGTATCTACGATCACGCCACTTAGTAAGCAGGTAGCCATATCTTCATCCATCAAAGGTGTCCGTTGCTCTAAAGTTTCAATCAAAGTAAGTACTAATTCTGCTGTGGAAGTAGCTGCTACATCGACAAAGTTCACTTTTCCGTAATGTTCATTGGTAATGTGATGATCAATATTTACTACCGGAGTTTCATAAAATAATTCAGCCTGAGGGCCATTCATTAAACCCGTATACTCCAGACTAGAGGTATCCAAAGTAAAGATTAGATCAATCTTTTTACCACCACTTAGTAGTCTGATGTCTTCTTTATTGAGAGTGCCATTTTTTGGGGTGATGATAATTTTTAAGTTCTGGCCATCCTCAGCGGTGCGAACATTATCAATTTTGGTTTGTGAGGTGTCGATTTGAATAATAAAATCTTGGTTTAGGCTGAATTCGGTAGAAATGTTATTAATGCCAGGTAGGAATTTGAACACTTCTGGCACGGGGTGACGAGAGTAGAAGGTTACGTTTTTTCCCATCTTGGTTAGTGCCATCTGTAAGCCAAGGCCACTACCTATACCATCCCCATCAATGGAGGTGTGGGAAATGATTAAAATGTTCTCGCTTTGATCAAGTAAATTTTGAATTTGCTGTACTGGTTCAAGGTTGGGCATACGCTGTATTTGGAGTGAAAGTAATCATATAATTGTAAAACGTTATTTCATTCTTGTAAAGGATTGTAGGAGCTGAAGGGGAATTAATCTATTCTCTGGGAGAAATTAAATTGACAATCCATAGTGAAGTCGTGTAGTTTGCACGTGCTTTTTGTATCATTTTCACTATGCCAGTAATCAAGTCTGTATTTAAAAATGTCCGCGTAAATGAGCGCAAGCGTGTTATTAATGAGCGCACCAAAGATGGCTATAAGTCAAAAATGAAAGAGTTCAATCGTTTGTTGGCTGATAAAAAAATGAGTGCTGCCGAAAAATTATTGCCTGCCTTATTTAAGGCCTTTGATACTGCAGCTAAGAAAAATGTTATTAGTCAAAATAGTGCTGCTCGCAAGAAGTCCAGTGCTACTAAAAAGTTAGTAGTTAAGAAATAAATAGCGACTTTTGTTGTAAAAAAGCAGTTTCCTATACGTTGAGGAAGCTGCTTTTTTAAATGCGAAGTTAGTAGTTCGAAGTGCGAAATGGAGCTCAATGGTTTTAAATTTCGAATTGTGCTCTATTTTGCTATACTCCAGCCGATAATGTTTTGCCATGGAAAAATATTTCCGATTAGTAAGTGCTTGGCTATTTCTTTTGTTTATTACCGGTTCTTACTTTTGGTACCATCCTTCCTATCTAAATTTACAACAAATTTTTAAAGGACAGGGCCAAACATTGGCCAAGGCTTTTAGTTGTCCTGGTATAGGCGTTGTCTATTGCTCTCCTGGTATCGTGTGGAAGGTGATTATTCTGATTGCTCTTATAGTCTTTGCTATTTCTTTCTCTGCTTGGGTATATAAAGAGAGTGCCAAAGTGCAATGGACAACGCGTCCTATTACTTTATTTGGCTATTTTAATATTTTGTTGCTCTTTGTTTTAGGTTTCTACTTTTTTGATTCAATATTTTATACTCAAAATCAGATAAGCTTTTTTTCTGCCATTTGGTCTTTTTTTAGCTACTGGTTAACAATTGCTTTGGTTTTGCTAGTGGTACTTACTCTTTCGGCGGGGGTGGGTTATCGTGTGCTGCAATTACTAAAAATTGACTTTGCAGAGAGAGCAGTGAGAGTTTCAATCGCCGCTGCACTTGGGCTCACGATCTTTATTTGGTTGGGAGCAATTTTAGGCCAGTTTCAGCTATATACTTTTGTCCCTATTATTTTCATTGCTCTAGTTGCGTTACTATTTTCTTATTCAGTATGGCGCAAGGTATTGAATGACATTTATTGGGCGCCAATTCATATGGTTTTTAGCTATAATACTATTTCGTGGTTTTTACTAGCAGCTTTGGCTCTAGTTTTGGCAATGAATGTAATTGATTTGATACGACCCTTTCCAATTGGTTGGGATGATTTGGGTGTTTATATGAACTTTCCGCGCCAAATCGCTTCTCATGGTGCGCTATTGCAGGGGTATCCTGGGCAGGCTTATATGTTGATATCAGCCTTAGGATTTATTCTGTTCAATTCAACTACATTAGCATTGTTCTTCTCTTGGTTTGGCGGTGTCTTAGCTATATATGCGCTTTATGCTTTTGGTAAACAATTTATTTCGGCAGAAGCAGGTTTATTGATGGCGACAATAATGTATTTGCTACCAATGACTATGCATCAGTCTTTCGCTGATATGAAAACTGACATGCCATTATTCTTTTTCATTGTAGTGGGATTTTTGGTGCTCTTTTTAGTTCTACGGGAAACCAAGGCTACCCGATTATTTTGGCAGCTTCTGGCTATCGCTGGTGCTATATTAGGAACCGCTTTAGCAATAAAGATTACTACAGCAATTGCCCTTTTTGCCTTAGTAGCTGTGTTAGCCTGGCGTTTCTCCGGGCCATTCAGTGGCGTTGCTGCATTTGCTTTTCTCCACAGTATTTATTTCTACTTTTTTGTCCGAGCGATAGATATTTCGGCGGATTTTAGATTGTGGACTGGCAGATTGTCGCTTTTGATTGCTATTATTGGTCTTTCATTTGTCTTCCTTCGTAAGGAAAAGATTATTTTCTTTATTCGGGCAATGGTTATTTTTGGCATTTCCCTTGGCATTATTTTGGTGCCCTGGTTGATCAAAAATATTGCGGAAAGTCCCACTATTACTGTAGACACCTTGCTTTTTGGTGGGCCTTCCCCAGCACCTACTTTAAATTGGTCTAAAATTGGAGTTAATGTTGCAGCTTGCTCTGCAACGGGTGGACAAGAAGAGTTAGGACGATATATTGCATCAGCAGCAGGTCCTACTCGTTATCTTGGTTTACCTTGGGATATGACCATGAATATTAATCAAGCTGGCTTTTATGTTGATATTAGTTTTTTATTTTTAGCTTTTATTCCCTTGTTGTTACTGCTAGGCCATGGCTGGTGGCGAATAAGTATTGTGGTCCTTTTATTTGTTGTCCCCCTACTCTTGTATTGGTTGGGTATTTGGCCTAGTAAAACTTATGAATTTATTACCTATACGCCGTTCTTTTTTCTTTTGGCTTTGATTCCTCAGGCAATTGGTTTAACAAAACAAACTGAAGAAAAAGAGCTAGTAGAGTTTTGGCAAAATAGTACTGCACTGTTCTTGGTTTCTTGGTACTTTTGGCTTTTTGTGGCCTCTGGTGTGCCTTGGTATGGGGTGGCAGGCTTTTTATTTGCTTTGCTATTAGTCGTACGCAGTTGGCAGTTAGCTACCCAACTACATGTGATCATGCGAGTTGGGCTAACCATTATAATTATTATCTCTGTAAGCTCAATGCTCTTTTTGCGCGAATCTCGTTTTAGCAATACTAATATGTTGAGTTTTGCTTTTGGCTTAAAAACAGAAGAACAAGTACTGGCTACTACTAATGCTCAGTATCCTGCTATTTTGAAAAAACTTAATACTGACCAGGGACACTATATTTATCGTGTTGGTACTTTTATTAATTATTTCATTGATGATAATCGCGAACGTGTGTTCGATGATCCCCAGCTAGATGCTTTCAAGTGTATTGATGGTGCTGGTTTAGACAATGCTCGTACAGCGCAAAGGTTAAAAGATTTGGGATTCCGTTATCTGGTATATGATACCAATACTCAGACTATCGAAAAGGATAAAAATGGCACTTTACATCAAAAGGTGAATCGCTTCACTAACTTCGCTTCTACTCATCTAAAAGCAATTGTTCCTACGGATCCAGCAAAGTTCAAAGAAGGAATTGTGCTCTTTGAAATACCTTAGCAGCGCAATTACAAATTACTAATTACAAATTACTAATGGAAGGAACAGATGCTATTAATACGGAGCTTAATGCGGTGGTTTTGCCGGCATTAAATGAAGCTGGCCATATTCAGTCCTTGATTCAAAAATTAAAAAGCAAAGGATATGTAGTTATTGTAGTAGATGATGGCAGCACAGATAATACTCAAGAAATAGCGGAAAAGGCTGGTGCTATTGTCTTGCGCCATGCCGTTAATTGTGGGGCTGGAGCGGCAACCCAGACCGGCCTTACGTATGCTTATCAATGTACTAAAGCTCCCTATGTAATCACTTGTGATGCTGATGGGCAGCATGAAGTAGCTGATATTGATACTTTGGTGAGTTTTATTGAAGAACAAAAAAAAGACGTAGTATTTGGTAGTAGGTTTTTACAGGAAAATCATGTGCCGCTTTTGCGCCGTCTAGCTAATATGGTTGGTAATGTGATCACCTTTGCCCTGTCAGGTATTTATCTTTCTGATAGTCAATCAGGACTAAAGGTATTCTCACGAAAGGCGCTACAGTATATCAATATTACCGCTAATGGCTTTGAATTTTGTAGTGAAATAATTCGTGAAGTTTCAGAAAGTAATCTTTCTTATGCAGAATATCCCATTCATGTTTATTATTCCAAAGAAACCTTATCTAAGGGACAAAATCTTTCTACGGGTTTTGTAACAGTATTTAAACTAATTGTGAGAAGTCTTATGAGAAGGTAGGGAAGTCTAAAATCTAAAATCTAAATTTGCTAAGCATCTCAATGTTAATGAGAAGTCCCAGTATTTGCTAATTTCGTCCATCATTTGTAATTTGTATGGGTTCGGCTATCGCTCACCACAAGATTTGTAATTTGTAATTCTTCCATGGAGTTCTCTCTCATCAATCTTATTGCGCCCCTCTTTGCGCTAATTATGATTGCCAATGGCATCTCTTATTTTCGTAGAGACCAAAGAACTTGGCGAGAATTACTTACCTGGACTTTTATTTGGGGAGGTTTTGGCTTCTTGGGTGCTTGGCCTGGATCAGTAGATCGTTTGTCAGGTTTTTTGGGTATTAAGTCTGGATTAAATGTCCTGATTTTTTCTGCCATCGTAATTTTATTTTATATTGTTTTTCAACTGATTACCGCGTATGAAAATTTAGAAATGCGATTGACTAAAGTAATTAGGGAACAGGCGCTAAAGGATGCCAAATGCTTGCTAGAACAGACCAAGGAGTAAGTATATCTAGGGCTACAGCAATTCATATTGGTTTGGCAATACTCTTTTTTCTATTGCTGGTCCGAATTATTATTTGGCCACATCCTTTGGGCTTAGCTGACAATCATGATTATTGGCGATTAATGAACCCTATGGGTTTTGTGTACCTAGCTCAAGACCAGGATAATTTTTATAGCTATCTCAATTTGCTCTTTCTTAAAACTGGTCAATGGCATGGGACTCTGATCAGTTCTGGTCTACTTTTTGTGTTCCTTGCATATAGTTTCACTCAGATGCTCGAAACTTCTTTTTTCCCTTTATTATTATTGGGAACAATACACAGCTTCTTTTATAGTGTGGTGTATTACTTTTTTATCAAAAATAGTTTTATAAAAAAGTGGCTAGCTTTAGTGGTTTTTTTCGCAATTACTACTATCACCTTGTCGGATACACTTTTCACCGCATATTTTAACTCTTTTTATCAGGAAAGTGCTGGCTTCATTTGTTTCTTAGGATTTGTGGCTGTTTTTCAGGCAAGGCGTGGGCACTTTTGGTTTGAACTGCTACTTGTTTCTCTATTAGCTTTGACTAAAGTCGCTAATCTATTATTTGTGCTACTTTTTCTTCCTTTACTCTGGAAATATAAGGGGATGGAGCACTTTAAATCCCGAGTGATAGTAATGGTATGTTTTTGTATCGCGATTCTATTTCAACAAATAATTAATCAAAACATTCGTGAAAGCCCTAATATATTTAACAGTTTTTTTAAAGGGTTGGTGACCGAAAGTAATTATACTCAGGTTTTAGTGGACTTTTCCTTAGCTGATACTCGTTATGTTGCTTTCGTTGGTAAGGACTTTTGGGCTGCAGAAATAGAGAAATCACCACTCAAAGAAGAGTTTTTTAGCAAAGTAAATCACACTAAAATACTCGTTTATTACCTTACCCATCCGCGATTGCTCTTAAATAATAGCGCGCATGCGTTTCGCTTATTACAGAGCAGTGCTAGACCAGATAATTTAGGCAATCGTACCAAAGAGTTTTCTGAACAGCTGGTTATTGATTTTAGTATCGCTGCTATTTGGCAAAGAGTTTTTCCCTATGCTCTTTGGCCAGGATTTTTATTGAGTATAATTCAGGGAGTATATCTTTTAAAAAGAAAGAAGATTAAGCTCGATACAATTTTACTCATTATTTTACCTTTATTGCTTCCTTTACAGATTGCTTTAACCTTTTTGGGAGATGGGTGGCATGAATTTGCTAAACATAATGTTACCTTTTATTTCACTTTCACCCTTTGGTTTCTGCTTTCGCTACAGTTCTGGTATAAGCAGTTGGAACATAGAAAAATATGAAAATAGTGCTTATTGTGGATTATTATTATCCGGCAGTGGGCGGAGCAGAAACTTTGTACCAAAAGTTAGCCGAAAGTTTAGCTAAAGATCATCAAGTTGTGGTTATTACTCAGGAGGTTCATCAGGCTGCTTCTGAAGAAGTATACAACCGTGTGCATGTTTATCGTGTCAGTACTTGGCATAGAGCACTATTTCCCTATCAAGCTTTTTCTGTGGCTAAGAGGTTGGTAAAAGATGCTGATATTATTCAAGCCGCTACGTACAGTTCAGGCGTATTGGCAGCACGATTACGACCCTATACGAATGCAAAGGTACTTTTACTAGTGCATGAGTATCTCAATACTCGTTGGTTAAGATTTGGCTGCTATGGTTTACAAGCCTTTTTGTATGAAAAGTTTCTATTTCGTTATCGATATGATCATTATGTCACGGTATCCGAAAGCACCAAAAAACAATTGTTGCGGCTTGGTATTTATCCAAAACAAATAACTCATATCTATAATGGCATTGATAGCCAATTATTTCAGCCTCAAAAAGTGAATTGGGCGCTGAGAGAGCAATTAAATATTGGAAAAGAACAATTGGTTTGTCTATTCGCTGGTCGACCTGCGGTGACGAAAGGGGTATTTCTACTACTAGAGGCAATAAGAGAAGTGCAAAGATTAGAGAGCAAAGAACAAAGAACAGATCGGTGGAAGTTTGTGTTATTGTTGGCTAAAGAGCCTGCTAGACAAAGAAAAAAGGTAGAAAAGCTCATTCGTAGATATAATTTGCAGAATAGTGTTTTACTATTGGATTCAGTACCTCGAGTAGAGTTGCCTAGTTATTTTTCTATGGCTAATACCGTTGTAGTACCATCTTTATGTGAAGGCTTTGGATTTTTGGCGGCTGAAGTGTCAGCTATGAAAATTCCATTGATTGTGAGTCGTATAGATTCATTACCTGAAGTGGTAAGTGGCAAGGTGATTTTTATCGAGAAGCCAACATCAGCTGCTATAGTAGAATCACTTCATGCTGCTTTCCAAAAGCAATATATTTCTATTGCCCACAAATTGTTCTCTTGGGATGATACAGTGCATCAGTACCTAGAGTTATATCGATATTTAAGTAAGTAATATGCGTATAGCGATCATTGCCGATCCAGTGGATGAGCAATATGCCGGTGTCCATATCTATGTAAAAGAGGTAATCAAATCTCTGTTAAAAAACGATACCGAGAATACCTATGTGTTCGTGCATACTAGAGAAAATAGTTTTTTTGCTAATACTGAACATTACATCATCCCAAACTATCGCAATATTCCTGCCTATGCTAGTTTTAGGATTCTTTTTTTAGTACCGCGTTTACTAAAAACTCTCAAGCTTGATGCAGTATGGAATATGAATCACTCGGGTCCCTTCAACTTGCCCAAATATATTCTTCGTATCAATACTATTCTCGATCTTACCCCTGTGCTCTTACCTCAAGTTCACTTATCAATGAGTACCATTATTCACAAAATATTTTTGCCAATAATTGTGAAAAACAGTGATCTGCTACTTTGCTATTCAGATAATACGGTCAATGATTTGCTGCGTTTGTATCCTCGGGCCCAAGGTAAAACCGCAATGATTTATCTCGGTAAGGATCCGATGTTTGTGCCGACCAATGACTCCGCTGTATTACAAAAGTATGGTATTTATGAACCATATATACTTTATCTAGGGACTATCGAGCCGCGAAAAAATGTTGCTTGCTTGGTCGAAGCATACGAATTTTTGCGCCAAAGGACGAAGCTAAAGCACAAACTAGTTATTGCTGGTAAGAAGGGATGGAAATATGAGCCTATCATAGCAAAGATTATGAACTCTCCGTTCAAAGAAGATATTTTGGTGACAGATTATGTAAGTAGGGAAGACATGCCAGCGCTTTATACAGGAGCTGCTGTATTTGTTTTCCCTAGTATTTATGAAGGTTTTGGTTTGCCGCTTCTAGAAGCTATGGCATGCGGAACTGCTTGTGTCAGTTCTAACGCATCAAGTTTGCCGGAAGTGGGTGGGGATGCTGTGCTCTATTTTGACCCCACTAAATCAGAGCAATTGAGTGTGGCTTTGCAAAATGTGCTCTCGAATCAAGCAATAAAAAGCGATTTACAAAAGAAAGCTTTATTGCAAGCAACATTGTTCTCTTGGGATGAGTATGCTAAAAAAGTTATGCCTTTGTTCGCTAATTTAGCCAATGAAAAAAAATAGCTTTTGGCAATTATTATGGGTAATCGCGGCTAATGATTTTAAGCTGCGTTATTATGGTTCTTATTTGGGTTACTTATGGTCTTTGCTTAAACCATTGTCGCTCTTTGGAGTAATGTGGTTTGTATTTTCTACTTTTGTCCGTTGGGATATTCCTAATTATCAGCTTTATTTGCTACTGGGTATTATGATTTGGAATTTTTTTACTGAATCTACTACTATGGGTTTAGGCTCTTTGGCAAGTAAGATTGGCATTATCAAAAAAGTATATTTCCCTCGGATTATTGTTGTCTTAGCATCCACTGTTAGTGCCTTCATCGGCTTGTTTTTTAATCTCCTGGTCTTTTTGTTGTTTGCACTTTTTGCAGGATTATCCTTCACTACTTGTGTATTTTTATTCCCGTTATTATTGATACCATTGTATATTCTTACGGTAGGTATTTCTCTCACCTTGGCTGCTCTATATATTAAATTTCGAGATATTAATCAGATTTGGGAAGTTGTTGTCCAACTCGGTTTTTGGCTTTCCCCTATAGTTTATCCTTTGCATTTTGTTCCTGAAAAATATCAATTTTTCTTATTGCTCAATCCCATTACTGGTATTATTCAATATGCTCGGCTGCTGTTGGTGGAGGGAGCTTTGCCCAGTATGGCTGGATGGGTTTATATCTATATTGCTGCTCTAGTAGTTTTTGCCGTGGGTTTATTAACATTTTCTTACTTAGAACCTCGGGCTGCTGAAGAACTATAAATTTTATGAAAAACTTTAGAAAACTTGCTAAAAAGCAGAAAAAAAAGCTTGCGCCTCAAGAAGCTATTATTACAGTTCACAATTTAAGCAAAACTTTTATTGTGCCTGCAGAGAAACGTAATACGCTTAAAGATACTCTCTTTAATTTACACAGACGCAATCCAAAAAGAGTTTTTAAGGTCCTGGATAATGTTAGTTTTTCAGTCAAAAAGGGCGAATTTTTCGGGATTATTGGACGCAATGGTTCTGGTAAGTCGACACTTTTAAAAATATTGGCACAAATTTATAAGGCTGATTCAGGTAGTAACTTACATGTTAAAGGTAGAATCTCACCATTTTTAGAATTGGGCGTCGGTTTTACTCCTGAAATGACAGCACGAGAAAATGTTTATCTTAATGCGGCGATTTTGGGCCTTTCGAAAGCACAAATTGACGAGCGTTTTGATGCCATTATTCAGTTCGCAGAATTAGCAGAATTTGTTGATCAAAAGTTGAAATTTTTTTCTAGTGGTATGCAGGTTCGTTTAGCTTTTGCTGTAGCCATTCAGGCTGATAGCGATATTATTCTTCTAGATGAAGTCTTGGCAGTGGGAGATGCCAGCTTTCAACAAAAATGTTTTGATACCTTCCGTCAATTTCGCAAAGCAGGAAAGACAATCATTTTTGTTTCTCATGATTTAGAAGCTATTCGTCAGTTTTGCAATCGGGTGATTTATCTGAAAGATGGTAATATTGCAATGATAGGAGATCCCAACAAAGTAATCGAGCACTACCTTTATACCGATAAAGAAAGCTCTACTGAGAAAGTGGTCCAAAATAAGAAAAACAATGAATCTGTTGAGAAGAAGCTCTTGGTTGATATAGTTTCAGTAACTTTCATTGATAAATTTGGTCATGAGAATAGTACTTTTGTGAGTGGGGACGATATCATCGTAAAAGTGGGTATTCAGTCAGAAATAGAGGTGAAAGACCCCAATTTTGGCTTCATTATTTATGACGACAAAGACAATTATCTTTTTGGATCTAATACTGAGATAAAAAACACTCACTTGCCTAATCTTAAACCTGGCTATAATGAGGTTATTATTTGCTTAGCAAAAATTACCCTCCTTAAAGGCAAGTTCTTTCTTACTATGGCGATAGGGGATATGAAATATACTGTTACCCATGTATGGAAAGATAAAGCTTATTGTTTCTATGTAAATCCTGCTTCTAGAGTTTTGGGCATTTTTGATATGCCCTATAATTATAACTAAAGTTTATGGAGCAATATTCTACTAGTCAAAAATACAACTTCCATCTTTATTGGGATGATGATGATTCTTTTGTGGGAAGTTCAGTGGCTCGAGATGATTATGAGCCTTATGAAAGTGAGCTTTTTTTGGCATTTACGGCAGCGAATAGTGTAGTAATCGATGTCGGCGCTAATATTGGTTATTATGCCCTGCTGGCTGCACAAAAAATCATGCCCCAGATGGGTTTCGTATACGCTTTTGAACCAGAAAAAAGAAATTATGAGCTGTTACAAAAAAATATTGGCGCAAACAATATTGCAACGGTTGAACCACTAAAAATAGCCATAGCTGAGGACGATGGTTTGAAAGAGCTATTTTTGTCTAATCATAACAAAGGTGATCATCAATTGTATTTCTCGCCAGATAGAGAAATACAAACTGTAGAGTGTCTTCGTTTGGATACATTTATCCGTATGAAATCTTTGCAGCCAACTATTATCAAAATTGATGCTCAGGGATACGATTATTTTGTACTAAAAAGTGGTCAATCTTTTATTGATAATGCTACCAATCTGGTTGTCTTTACTGAATTTTGGGATCATGGCAACCGTCATGCTGGCGTAGATTCACGAGAATATTTTGATTATCTTAATAGGACATTCAAGCAAGTGCTTTACATTGATGAGCTAAAAAGAGATATTTATCCTGTTGATTTTGATTTTTTAGGTCCTGTGTTTGCTATGCATGATAATCATGGCCATGGTAACTTCCTTTGTATAAGGTGATAGTTTATCATTAATTTATAGTGATTGCGGGTTGATTTTTACACTCGCGCCATTAATAATGCTCTTGCTTTCCGGCTAAATTATGAAGGTTTTGGTTACTGGTGCCACCGGCTTTGTGGGAACGTACTTGGTTGATTTTCTCAAAAAAAATGGCCATCAAGTTTGGGGAATCGGAAGGCGCTCAACAAATCAAGTCGGAGTTTATTTAGGAGATATAACTGATAAGGATTTTGTTTCTCAGACTATCAGAACTATAAAGCCGGAATTAGTATTTCATTTGGCTGGTTATAGTTTGGTAAAGACAAGCTTTCAAGAGCCAGAACTAGTGCGTAAAATAAATGTAGAAGGCACAATAAATTTGCTGGATGTTTTGCAAGAGACGGTTCCTCTAGCACGCTTTTTGTATGTGTCTTCAGCAGTCGTATATGGAGCTCCTTCCAAGACGCCAATTACTGAGCTGCAAGAGACGCGACCCAGCTCTCCCTATGCCCAATCTCGAGTAGATACAGAGAAAGCATTGCTCAATTATCAGGTGCCTTGGATGATTGCTCGTAGTTTCAATCACACGGGTCCTGGGCAAACTAACGAATATGTTTTATCAGACTGGTGTCGTCAAGCAGCTGCGATTGAATTGGGAATGCAACCGCCGATGATAAGGGTGGGGAATGTTGAGTCAGTTCGGGACTTTTTAGATGTAAGAGACATTGTGAAAATCTATTATGAACTTCTTTTGAAAGGAGAAATGTATCAAACATATAATGTAGGTAGTGGTACTGGTTATAGGCTAGGTGATTTGCTCAACAGGATACTTTCATTTATAAATGTGCCTGTTGCTGTAGTAATTGATAATGATAAAGTGCGATTACAAGATACTACCTTATTAGTTGCGGATATTAGTAAAACATCTAATATCTTAAAGCTTTATAGTTCTGAATATTCTATCGAGCAGACATTGAAAGATATTTTAGAATATTGGCGCAGAAGTTTAAGAATTAATCCTACTTCCTAAGTATGAAAAAGGCACTTATTACAGGCATAACTGGTCAAGATGGCTCTTATTTGGCTGAATTGCTTTTACAAAAAGGTTATGAAGTTCATGGGATTATTCGTAGAGCTAGTACTTTTAATACCAGTCGAATTGATCATTTATATTGTAATCCTCAGATATATGGTGTGAACTTATTTCTACATTATGGAGATCTGGGTGATAGTAGTAATCTCTCCCGTCTTCTCGATAAATTACAACCTAATGAAATTTATCATTTAGGAGCCCAAAGTCATGTGCGTATTAGTTTTGATATTCCTGAGTATACAGGAGATGTTGTCGGTTTAGGTACATTGCGTATCTTGGATGCCATGCGTGAAACTGGTGTGCAAGCTAAATTTTATCAGGCTTCATCTTCAGAAATGTATGGCAAGGTACAAGAAATTCCCCAAACTGAGACCACGCCCTTTTATCCCCGATCTCCTTATGCCTGTGCTAAGCTTTACGCATATTGGATTACTAAGAATTACCGAGAAAGTTATAACATGTTTGCTTGTAATGGCATTTTGTTTAATCATGAATCTGAAAGAAGAGGTGAAACTTTTGTTACCCGGAAAATTACTAGAGGATTAGCGCGAATCAAGATGGGTCTCGATCAAACACTGCATTTGGGTAATCTCAATAGTATTCGAGATTGGGGCCATTCACAGGACTATGTAGAGGCGATGTGGTTAATGTTACAACAACCCAAAGCTGATGATTATGTTATTGCTACTGGTGAAACACATACGGTTAAAGAATTTGTCGAAGAAAGTGCTCAACTCATGGGTATGAGCTTAGTTTGGCAGGGCGAAGGTGTGGAAGAAAAGGGAATTGATAGTGTCACGGGAAAAGTAATTATTGAAATCGATCCTAAGTATTTTCGCCCAGCTGAAGTTGATCTCTTGGTTGGAGATTACACCAAAGCAAAAAATGAACTGGGGTGGAAACCTAAGATTGGTTTTAAAGAATTAGTTAGTTTGATGAGTCGACATGATTTAGAGTTATTAGGGTATAATTTATGATTTCAACGTACCGAAGACTCAAAGCATTTTTAGGCAAGTGTCGTACTTTTTTAGTACGTAGATCTGTGAATCAAGAAAATAGATTTAGAAGTATTGAAAATTTTCATTTATTTGTCAGTGAGGTAGTAAATTCAACTATCGAACAAATGGAAGAAGCTAATAACCGTTTACTTACTTTGGAAAAAAGTGTGAGTGAGCTCAAACAATTTAGTCACTTTTCTGAAGAGAAGCTGTTGTTACAAAACACCCTGGAACAATATCCTGCCATTAATTATTTCGAATTTGAAAATACTTTCCGTGGTGATGAGGCGTTGATCAAGGCTCGGCAATCAGTTTATTTGCAGTATTTCAAAGATCGTCATGCAGTTTTAGATATTGGCTGTGGTCGCGGTGAATTCTTAGAGTTGATGCGAGAAAATAGCATTGAAGCACAGGGGATAGATTTGGATAAAGATATGTGTGATTACTGTCAAAAGAAAGGTCTCAAAGTAAGTTGTGAGGATTTGTTTGTGTTTTTATTACGAAGTCCAGACAATTCTTTTGATGGGATTTTTTCTGCACAGGTGATTGAACATCTGGATTTTGAGCAATTACAAAGATTGATGTATTTACTACAAAAAAAATTGATGGTAGGAGCAAAGGCGGTGTTAGAAACAGTAAATCCACTTTGTCCAGTTGCGCATCAACATTTTTATATGGATTTGACACATATTAAGCCGCTCTTTCCTGATGTTGTTGCTTTTTTAGCTCAGTCCTTCTTTCTAAAAAAGCATGCTTTATTATTTCGCACACCAGTGATTCCCGATCTGCCGGAAGTCCAAAACGATATTTCTCAAGCACACCTTTATGGTGATTATGCTTTAGTTCTTGAGAAATAGCTATGCGCATAGGAATCAACCTTACACATCTCAATCCGGGGGTGAATGGTGGGATAGAACATTGTATTCGAGCATGGCTTCATTATTTTCCTATCATTGCTTCACAACATACTTATGTTGTTTTTGCCCATAGAAAGGTATTGGATACTTTGGATGCTATTGAGAAGTATGAAATTGTAGAAGTTCCTTATTGGTTAGAAAACTTACCGGCTGTTACCGCTTCTTTGGGAAAGCTCATTCCAGAAAGAGGAATAGATGTGTGGTGGAGTCCTTTGATGATTTTGGACCCGCTAAATTTGTCTATACCTAGTGCTTTTGTCCTAGCAGATTTACAGCATGAATATTATCCAAATTTCTTTTCTCCTGAAGAGCTTAGCTGGCGTAGAAAACAAATTGCGTTTTCCGCAGAGCATGCTGATTTAGTGATTACCATCTCAGAAGATGCAAAGAAAGATATTGTTAATTTTCTCAAAATTCCAGCTGACAAAGTAAGTGTTGCTTATCTCGATAGCGAGCCTTGGTTCAAAGAAGATCTGATAAAAGCAAAAAAATCTCTTGTTCGGGAAAAATATCACTTGCCTCCAAGATTCTTGTTTTATCCGGCAAATACCTGGCCTCATAAAAATCATATCAACTTGCTAAAGGCATTTAATTTATTAAAAAAAGTTTATTCTGATCTTTCATTGGTTTTCACCGGAGCTGCTAGTAATGCTCATGCCGATATTCAATCTTTTATAGATTCACATGGGCTGTCGGAAAAGGTTCATTATTTAGGACATATAGCTCGAGAGGATATGCCCTATATTTATAGTAATGCAGAAATGCTCGTTTTCCCCTCATTGTTTGAAGGTTTTGGTATTCCTCTCGTTGAAGCAATGCGTTCAGGTTGTCCTATAGTTGCTTCTTCAGTCACTAGTGTTCCCGAAATAGCAAAAGATGCTGCTTTGTATGTAGACCCGAAGAATCCCCTAGACATAGCAGAAAAGATCAGTCGTTTATTGGATAATGCTTCATTAAAACATGCTTTGTTGAGTAATGCGGCTGTGCAAGTTAAGAATTTTTCTTACGAGCAGTCTGCCAAAACGATAATTCAGAATTTGGAAAAAATTGCTACCGTTCACTGGCATGGGAAAGAAAATGCCACTTTAACAAGCACAGCAGAGATGCCTTTGGTTTCAATTATTACACCATCATATAATCAAGGAGAATTTATTGAAGAAACAATAAAAAGTGTGATGGAACAGACCTATAAAAATATCGAGTATATTATTGTGGATGGTGGTTCAAAAGACAATACGGTAGAGATAATTACTAAAATGGTTGCCCAATATCCTAATCGTATTCAATGGATATCAGAAAAGGACAAGGGACAATCTGATGCAATCAATAAAGGTTTGCGGAGAGCTCGCGGGGATATTGTCGCTTGGCTGAATTCAGATGATATCTATGACCTTGCTACAGTTGAGAAGGTTGTTAGTTTTTTTAAGAGTAACAAGGCTATATCCTTCGTTCATGGTCAAGGACTTCATATTGCCAAAGATGGCACTTTTTTAGAGCTCTATCCTTCAAAACCATGTGATTACAATACTCTCCATTATAGTTGCCCAATATGTCAACCCACTAGTTTTTGGCGGAGAGACATTTTGCTTACCGTTGGTTATTTGAACCCAACTCTGCATTTTGCCATGGACTATGAGTATTGGATTAGGATTAGTAAGCAATTTAAGATGGGTTTTATTCCTGATCATCTGGCCAGCACCCGTATATACGAGGCTACAAAAACTTCGAATCAACGTCACAAAGTGCATAGAGAAATATTGGAAGTGGTGAAAAGTAATTATTGTAGTGTTCATGCCAATTGGATCTATGCTTATGCACACACATATCCCGCTATTGCCAATAATGATCGAAAAAGCTTTTTGAAGAATCTTATTTTTGTGCATGCCCTAATCTGGTATTCTTCCATTAATTTTTTACGCTATAATCATTCAATCCCTTTAAGCAGTGTGAAGCTGTTTCTGGGGTGGTTGTGGGCAGCATTTACTAAGCGAAAGTAATGAAAATAGGTATTGATGTAAGTTTGGTACCGGGGAGTCGAGCGGGAGTAGGGACCTATGCTTATAATTTAGTGAAGTACCTTTCTCGTTTTCAATCCCCACATGAATACACCTTATTTCCCTTTTTTTATCATATCTATCATCCAGATTTCAAAATGACTGCGATTCCATTAGAACATAGGGAACAATTTCATTATAAATTTCAGCATTTACCAAAAGAATGGATAGATTATTTGTGGAATAATCCTCATATTGATCGAAAACCTCTTTTAGGTAATCTCGATCTCCTTCATTCTACCACCTTTTGTGTTCCATTAGATTTTACTGGCAAATTAGTGGTAACTATTTATGATGTGAGTTTCTACACTCATCCACAATATCATCAACAAGCTAATATCGATCATTGTTTAAAAGGTACTCTCGATGCGGTCGAGAAAGCGGATGTAATCATTGCGATATCGGAGCACACAAAAGTTGACTTAATGCGCTATTTCCAGTGTCCAGAAGAGCGGATCGTAGTGACGCCATTAGGATATGATAGAGATTTTTATTATCCCATCACTTCACCTAATGCAATTCAAATAGTACTTGAGCGATTGCAGATAAAATCCCCTTATATTTTTGCTTTAGGCACGGTGGAACCCCGAAAAAATATGGATGGTCTGATTATGGCTTATGACGCATTGCCGAGAGCTTTAAAAGACAAGTACAATTTAATTATTGGTGGAGGAAAGGGGTGGCTAGATAATAAAGTTTTTTCTCTTATTCAAGAAAGAAATTTGCAAGATAAAGTAAAGTTTCTAGGTTATGTTGAAGAAGATGATCTGCGGTATCTCTATAGTGGAGCCGCTTGCTTTGTATTTCCTAGTCACTATGAAGGTTTTGGCTTGCCACTTTTGCAGGCAATGGCCTGTTGCTGTCCTTGTATTACCGCTAATAATTCTTCTCTGTTGGAAGTTGCTGGGGATGCAGCATTGCTAGTTGATGCTGCTAATATCCCAAGTATTACTAATGCAATTCAGCAACTTTTAACCGACACCCACTTGGCTTCACAATTAAAGCAAAAAGGTTTAGCGCAAGCTCAGAAGTTTTCTTGGGAAGATTGTGCCCAGAAAACCTTGGATATTTATAATTCATTAAGCTAGGTTCTTTTTGTACCATTCGATGGTTGCGCGTAACCCATCTTTTAGACTAGTTCGGGCCACAAATCCAAATTCATTTTTTGCTCGTGAAGTATCTAGACAACGGCGTGGTTGACCATTTGGTTTGCTAGTATCCCAAATAATTTTGCCGGAAAAGCCTGTTAGTTCCACTATTATATTGACCAGATCTTTGATTGATATTTCTTGACCGGAGCCAATATTCACGGGTTCACCTTTTTCATATTTTAAGGTAGCGGCAACTATTGCTTCAGCGCAGTCTTGGGCATATACAAATTCTCTCGAAGCGGTTCCATCTCCCCATATGACAATTTGGTCTGTTTTATTTTTAATTGCATCTATACACTTCTTAATCAATGCCGGTATGACATGTGAGCTCTCAGGATTGAAATTGTCTCCAGGACCATATAAGTTCACAGGTAATAAATAAATACCATTAAAACCGTATTGTTGTCGGTAAGCTTGTAATTGTACCAATAGCATTTTTTTAGCTAGTCCATATGGTGCATTCGTTTCTTCAGGATAACCATCCCACAAACTCTGTTCCTGGAACGGTACTGGTGTGAATTTGGGATAAGCACAAATGGTGCCCAGGCAAACAAACTTTTTTACGCCGGCTCTATAGGCACTATCAATCAGGTGGGTACCCATTATAATATTGTCATAATACAGCATTGCGGGATTTTCTTTGTTGAAGCCAATGCCACCTACTTTTGCTGCAAGATGGATAACGACATCAATATTCTTTACCAATTCTTCACATATAGTTAATTTCCGTAAATCATGAGTGATTGATCGTGGAATGACAATATTACTTATTTCTACACCCTGGTGTTGTAACTCCTTATGGACGTATTGTCCTAAGAAACCATTGCTTCCTGTTAACAATATTCTTGTATTATTGCTATTCATTGAGTTTTTATTAAGCATTTATTCTTTAATATAATAAAACTATTTTTCAAAGTCTAATCTGACTTTTTGGAAAGAAGTTGTATATCTGCAGGATCCTTAATGTAAGGTCATATGCGCCATATAAAGCTTTGATAACTTTCTAGTATTGGAATTTTACAAGTCGATAAGAATTCCACTTTTTTATCTTCAACAGGAGATACTAAGATAATCATACTATAATTGTCTTTCCTCAGATTTTCACAAAGTTTTTGGTCTGAATTTGTGAGCCAACGATTAAGAATTTCAGCTCTTTGTATCTGCTGAAGATTAAATCTAGCTAAATTTCCTAATGCTATTGGATGTTTGTGGAATATTTGTAAAGCTAGTGCGTAGCCATCATTAATGTCAATTGGTACATTGAGGACCGGCCCTGATCGCAAAGGTGGAAAATTAGGAACAGGCAGGATGGGTAAGGCTGGTATTGGCGAATATACTTCAATAAGTGTCCATAATAAGATAAGTGTTTTGACTATATATGCGCTTCTTGTTGAGAAATGTGCTTTCAAGGTACTGCTAACTTTCTTTATTCCTTCAGCACTCAAGAGTGCTATACAAAAATACGAAATAACTACAAATCGTGCAGGGGTTCTAAATGCCTGAAATACTGGGACATAAGATAAAAGTGCATATGGCAGAGGGAAAAATGTTTCAAGACTGAATATTTTTAGGGTTGGTCCTAAACTAAGAATATAGAAAACAATTGTGGTTAAGCCCAAAAATGTTTGATATGTATGTCTTCTATATATAAATCCAACTATGGCAAATAGTAATAATGGAAATCCGACAAAAGATTCTTTACCTGAAACACCTTGAGAAATACGATCATTTAAATAAGCAAATATCTTTCCATAAGCGGGAGTAGTATCTGGAGATGGTATAAGTATACTGAATGCATTTGCAGAAAATACAGAAATACTTTCTCGTGAAGGTGGTAAAGTTTCATGATTAAGAAAGTTAATGAGAAAAGGGGCAATTATGCTGACAAAAACAATCATACAAAAAAATATTCTAGAAAGACCAATTTGGCTTAGGATTGTCTTTATATGCGCTTTTTGATCAGACTTTCTTACAACTAAAACTATCGATAAGTAAAATAATAATGAAAGTATGATGAATAAGAAGAATTCAGTAAAATATATTGAAACCCCGAGAGCAATACAAAATGAAAGTGCACGACGAAATGAGGGCTGCTTGCATAACCTTATTAATAGCCAGGCTGTCAAGGAAATAAAAAAACCTGATATATGATTTAGGTGCATCCAATGCAGCATGTAAAAGTTACAGAAACCATAACCAATTGCAGGAATTATGGCTTCAAACTTGGTATAATTTAGTTCTTTGATGGTTAAGTACGTAAAAAAACATAACAGGGTGAATGATAGTAAAATGATAATTTTAAAGCTTATGAAAGGGTAGATGCTGCTATTATTAGTAATAAATTTTACTAGCATAGTGATAGGGAAGAATCCCATTGCCAGAGTGTGTTTCGCTAAAAGTGAACCTGTGGGATAAAAAATTAGATCACTGAAGTATGGGTTCTGTCCATTCCATATAGATTCACAGACGGACCATAAGTTCCAAACCATTTGGCCATAGTCGCCGTAAAATGGAGTAAGTAAATGAATGGGAAAAAGGTGAGTAAAAAGCATTATGGCACTTAGAACTGTGAATCCTATAAATGCCACAAAATAGTGAAGACGGTTCATTTAATTAATTCGAGAAATAGTGGTGTTTTTAAACATCAAAGCCAAAGATCTACGGTCATTTTTATCAGGTGTTCGTAATTCGCCATAAAACTTCACCTGGAATTCATGATTACCTTCCGGGAGAATAGGAGAAGTAAAGAGTGTAGCTGCTTTAGTCACATCTGCTGTGAAAATGGAAGTGTTTTTAAAAGTGATCTCCACCTTTCCTTGTTTGTTTTGCCAATTACTAATAGAAGTTGTGAATTGTGCCTTTTCGCCTTTGGGGACAATTATTTTTAAGCTTCCTACCTTTCCACTGAGCCAGGTTAAGTGGTTAGAACCATGCAGTTCTCTTTGTCCAAAACCGGTAAAGAGATAGACACTAGAGCTTTTGGGTGGGTAAATGAAAAATCCTGCGAGATTTGTGATGGGAGCTTCGGTATTGGCATGCTCTCTTCGATAATTAATCCATTGGTAGAACTGAGGATCCGTCGATGGAACCAATTTACTACCAAATAGGCTGAGGTCACCCACAGATGAATCTTTGAGGATGCTCAAAATAAGGTACGGATAATTGGGGTGACTTTCGTAGTCGATAATATTTGCCGGTCCATAATGGGCTTTGTTTTGAGCGAGATACTCAAAATCGTTCAAAGGGTTCTGATCATTATTAGTATAGGTTTCTAAACCTATTTTGTGATTGCGGTAGTTAGCGTAGATATTAGCAGCAGTTGATGGCAGTAGCGAAAATAATGTCAGTATGATTAATATCTTTTTCCATTTACTTTCTTTGAAATATGAAAATACGGCAAAACCTGCCAAGATAGCTATTAACCAAAAGCTCCAACTCACGACTTTGAAAATTCTCCATGAATGTCCTAATTCATTGTGAAATGGATCTAACTTCACAAAAGAAAAAATAAAAACTGATACTATTACAGGTATGAACAGTATCAATAAAAATTTTCTCAACTCGCTTTTTTCATGCCTGAAATATTTAAAAAATAAAAATAAATAGAAAAAAACAGAACCCATCCCCAGTAACATAAATAGCTTAATCGAGCTGTTTGCTATCAAATAAGGAAAATCTTGGCCAAAAAACACCATGAGATACCTCACTAGTGAATAGGATACATACCAGCCCACGTCATTAGATTGTGATGAGCTTTGAATGCCAAGGATAAACTCACGCGTTGCTATGGGGGAAATGATTAAAGTGGCTAGATGTGTGATGGCTAACTGGATCGTAATGATTTTATTGCTGGTCTTTTGGAAAAAGTAATGGAATATCAGTAATGCCGTTAGGCCCATGCCATAAAAAAGTGTAACTTCATGGTAGGTCAATACTAAGGCGGCAAAAAGAATTCCTATTGTGACAAAATGTTTTTTTGTGTGCTGAAAGAACTCATATAGTAAACCAGATAAAGTAATAAAAAGCATCACCCCAAAGGTTTGTGGTAGAAAGCCAATAATAATATTTTCGCTATTGAGATTAATAGCAATTAAACTAAAATAAAGTATTAATAAACATTCTCCAATGCTTCCTTTTTCTTCACGTAAACAAATATAGAAAAAGCTTAGTGATGTTATGAATGTAACAGCAACCATGCCCAAAATTGATGGATAGATTGAAATGGTGTGGGGAATTTGAAAAAGGGAGGATGTAAACGCTACAAAAAATTGTGCCCCCATGCGAAAGTGAGCTGACTCATAAAGTGCAGTATTATCTTGCCAAAAAGCTGTATCAAGATCTTTGGGTGTGAAATAACCAAAGTCGCGCAAATATTCTGCTATAGAAATATAGGTTGTGTGATCATTGAAAAAATGCGGTGCACGCTCCAAAATCATAGGAGCTAGAACTATGGCTGCATTTAAGCATCCAAATAAAATGATTGGAATGAGAATTCTTAAACTTATTTTTTCTTCATACATTCTTATACTTTTTCTTTTCCAAATCAAAGCAAAAAGAGCAACGGTAATAAGAGTCGTGAAAAGTGGTAAAGCTATCACATTTGTTCCGATGCCAGCGTAACTTAGATATCCTGTGCAAAGGCTGATAACTGCATATCCGACCATAGGGCTTAATAACAGCCTTTTCAGGAGGCTGGTCTTATGGAACAGGAGAGTTAAACCAAAGCCAATGAACCCGGTAAATACTACTATCAAGCAGCTGACTAATATAGGTTGTAGAAACATGGCCGATTGTTAATCAAAGGACAATTGTTCGGATCCAGCTATACCATATACTTCTATATGTCTGGAAGTTGAGTAAATAGCTGGACCTTTACATCGGATTCATTATATTGCCACGAATAGCTCAGTTTATTACTGAACTATGCTGTTTGAATTTTGCTAATTACAATCTAATTTAGCAAAGCTTTACAGGCAGTAAGCAGGTGCTATAGTGGTCCATGTTTAGTTACCTAATCGTTGATATGAAAACGGTGATTTTGTGTGGAGGTATGGGAACACGTTTACGTGAAGAAACAGAGTTTAAACCTAAACCAATGGTGAACATAGGAGGATATCCAATTATTTGGCATATCATGAAAATATATGCTCATTATGGTCACAAAGAATTTGTGTTGCCTTTAGGTTATAAGGGGGAGATGATAAAAGAATATTTCATTGGTTTTGATTGGCGAAATAAAGATTTTTCTCTCGATCTGGCTACACGAGATGTCAAGCTACATGCTAATGGTGGCATAACTGATTGGCTCATTCACTTTGTAGAAACAGGAGTAGAATCGATGACCATGTCGCGACTTTTCCAAGTCAAACATTTACTACTCGAAGATGAAGATAATGACGATTATTTTATGTTGACCTATGGTGATGGTGTAGCTGATATAGATCTTGATGCTTTACTTGAATTTCATAAAGAAAAAGGCAAAATGATTACCTTGACTGGTATTAACCCTCCTGGTCGTTGGGGAATTATTGAAGTAGATGCCAATCATATCATTACTGATTTTGCTGAGAAGCCACAATCAACCGAGTTTGTCAATGGGGGGTTTATGATAATGAATAAAGAAATATTCAAGTATGTCGATCAGAATAATTTAATGATTGAGGTTGATTTGCTTCCGAGGATGGCAAAAATGGGACAAGTTGCTCTCTATCATCATCAAGGTTTCTGGCAAGCAATGGATACCTATAGAGATTTTACTAAGCTGAATGAAATTTGGGAGACAGAGCACCCATGGAAAAAATGGTAATACTAATTTAGTGTCTATGAATGATTCTCATTTCAAAGGGAAAAAGGTATTTGTTACTGGCGGTACAGGTTTGGTGGGGAGTCATTTAGTGGAGAGCTTAGTAAATTTAGGAGCCAGGGTAATTGTACTGTTCAGAGAATTAAATCCGAAGTCATACTTTTTCTCTCAACATCTACAAGATAAAGTAACTCTAGTGGCAGGAGATCTGAAAAACTTCGAAAGGTTGGTTGATATTGTTACTAAGCATGAAATCGAATACATTTTTCATATTGGTGCTCAGGCTATTGTCGATACAGCCTATCACAATCCACTAGAGACTTTGGCATCGAATATTCTAGGGACTGCCCATATCTTGGAATGCGCTAGGTTGCATAAGAAAATAAAAGGGGTAATTATCGCTTCTAGCGATAAAGCTTATGGCAAGACTGCTGACCAATATACTGAAGACTCACCTTTGAAGGGTGATCATCCTTATGATTGCTCTAAAACATGTACTGATTTATTGGCTACTACATATTTCAAAACCTATGGAGTGCCTATAGCAATAGCTCGATGTGGGAACATTTATGGTCCAGGAGATTTTAATTTCAATAGAATTGTTCCTGGTATCATAGATGCTTTGCTTAATAATAGGTTATGGGAAATTAGAAGTAATGGTAGATTTGTCCGTGACTATTTGTATATAAAAGATGCTGTGTCAGCCTATATCACTTTGGGTGAAAATATAGAAAATATTAAGGGAGAAGCTTTTAACTTTTCTACGGAAGATAATCTGTCGGTATTAGACTTATTAGCTAAAACTGAACAGATTCTTAAGCAAAAAGTAAACTACAAAATTTTGGATATTGCAAAAAATGAAATTCCTTATCAAAAATTAAATTATACGAAAGCACAAAAAGTGCTTCGCTGGAATCCACAATATACTTTTGACTCTGCTATTTCTGAAACTTATTCTTGGTATAAGAATAATATATTGTAATTGGGATTGATCCTTTTATGTCATCTTCTAAGAAGAAAATATTAATTACGGGAGGCCGAGGGTTTTTAGGAAGGAATCTCCAGGAAGGTTTAGGTGATACCTATCATATTCTAGCTCCTGGCCATACTGAATTGGATTTGCTCGATGAAGGCCAAGTGCGACAGTTTTTAACTGAACATCGATTTGATGTAGTTATTCATTGTGCCAACCATGATGATTCCCGGAATTCTAAAAAAGATCCGACCATTGCTTTGAAGAATAATCTCTATATGTTTTTTAATTTGATAAAACATAAGAGTCTTTATGGCAGAATGTTTTATTTCGGCTCAGGGAGAGCATATGATCAGCGTTTTTATATTCCTCAAATGCCTGAAGAATACTTAGGTGAACATTTGCCCATTGATGATTATGGTCTATCTAAGTACATAATGTCCAAATATATTGAAAATATCCCTAATATCTGTGAATTAAGAATCTTTGGTCTTTTTGGTAAATATGAGGATTGGGAAATTCGTTTTATATCCTATGCTTGCTGTAAGGTGATGTTTGGCCAGGATATTGTGATCCATCAAAATAGGTACATGAGTTATGTGTGGGTTCATGACTTGATAAAGTTATTGAAATTTTTTATTGAAAAAGAAAGTTTGAAATACTCATCTTACAATATTTGTTCTGCCGAACGAATAGATTTATTGACTATTACCGATAAAGTTCAAAAAATAGCTGATAAAACCGTAAAGGTACTGCGGAGGGTTGAAGAGCTTGGTAAGGAATATAGTGGTAATAATAATCGTCTAAAAGAAGAAATCGGTGATTTTACTTTCACTAATATGGATGACTCTATTAAAGAATTGTATCAGTGGTATGAGGGAAATAAGGCAAGTATTGATGAAAGTTTGCTGCTACTTAATAAATAATAGTTATGGATAAAAAGCTGATTTCATTCGTGGTCCCTTGTTATAAGGAAGAAGAAAATATTCCACATACCTATCAGGAGTTAGTTGAATTGGCAAAAACTCTTACTAATTACGACTATGAAATTATCTTTGTGGATAATGGTAGTCCTGATAAGTCTCAGGAGATCATGAGGGAATTAGCAGCTAAAGATGCTAAGTTTATCCCTATATTTCTTTCTCGTAATTTTGGTCCAGAAACTACTATTTTGGCTGGACAACAACATGCCCGTGGTGACGCGGTGGTTTTTGTAGAAGCTGACTTACAAGATCCTGTTGAACTGATACCAGAATTTATTAAAAAATGGGAAGAGGGATATGATATTGTTTTGGGTCAAAGAAATTCTTCTGATGAGAAAGGACTGCTTTTTCCGATTCGGAAACTTTTTTATAAAATTTTACATAGTGTCTCCTACATTGATATTCCTATCAATGTAGGTACATTTAGTCTTATTACCAAACAGGTGAATGAAGCGATGAACGCTTTACCCGAAAAAAATAGATTTGGTAGAGGTATCCGCGCTTGGGTAGGATTTAAGTCGTATTTGATCCAATACCATCGTCATGAAAGAAAACGAGGAAAATCTTATTACAATCTATCACATTTACTGAAACATGCGGAAAAGGGACTAATTGGCTTTTCTACTTTGCCTCTAGAAATGCTGACTTATTTAGGATTGGCAATGGTGTTGTTGGCAGTTTTTGTAATTGTATTTTATTTTATTAGGTTCTTGGTATATGGCAATCCTTTTATTGGCTTTTCAACTATCGTGATGATGATTGCTTTCTTTAGCGGCATTCAAATTATGGCAATTAGTATAGTAGGGAAATATATTGCTGTGATATTTGAAGAAACTAAAAATCGTCCTCAGTATATAGTGAAAGAAATCATCAATTATGACCGAAAATAACATTTATGATGTAGTTATTTTTGGGGGGGGGCTAAATGGCTTATTCTTAGCCTATTTTCTACGCAAGAAATATCCTCATTATAAGATAGCTATTGTTGAGCGTGCTCCTCAGATGGGGGGCTTAATTGAAACT
This sequence comes from Candidatus Abawacabacteria bacterium, assembly GCA_016207805.1. Classification (NCBI taxonomy): domain Bacteria; phylum Candidatus Abawacaibacteriota; species Candidatus Abawacabacteria bacterium. The sequence continues at coordinate 53,394 of JACQZO010000011.1, forward strand.
CAAAAAGTTGGTTCTGCTGAACTTGAAAAGTTTTATCACCATATATTTCTGACGGATACTATTTTACTGGAGACTATCAATACTCTTAATTTGGCTGATAAATTAGTATTCAAAGATAGTTCTATTGCCAACTTGAATCAGCAAGTCTTCCAGCCTTTCGTAACACCAGTAGATCTCTTGAAATACAAAGGTCTGTCATTTTTTACTAAGCTTAAAATTGGTCTCTATTCTTTATTGATTCAAAAGGATAGGAATGGTGATAAGTACGCTAATATCAATAGTAAAGAGTGGATTACTAAAAAGATGGGTAAAGAAGCCTGGGAGAAACTATGGGGACCTTTATTTGAGGGTAAATTTCATGACTTTGCTGCTAATTTATCTTTGAGCTTTTTATGGACACGTCTCCATGTTCGAGCTAACTCCAAGAAAACGGGAAAAGAGCAATTGGGCTATATGAAGGGTAGCTTCAGTCAAATTAGTAAGAAGATGGTAGAGCTACTCCCTACTATGGAGATAGTATTTTTCAATGGAGCCGAGATTCAAAAAATTACTAAAGCTGATAAGGACTATCAAATTCAAATAGGAGGTCAAACACTCAAGACTAAATTTATTATTAGTACTTTCTCACCTATTATTTTTAAGAAAGTTTTTCAGGAATTTATTTCTGCTGACTATTTAGCAAAACTTAATTCAGTAAAATATTTAGCAGTGATTTGTCCTACTTTTATTTTGGATAAACAACTAACACCTTATTATTGGACTAATATTGTCGATCAGCAAATACCTTTCAAGGGAATTATTGAGCAAACAAATCTGTTTGATTATCCCGAATATGAAAGTAATAAGATCGTCTATCTCTCACATTACCTTAAGCAAGATGATCCTTTATTGCAAAAGGATGATAATTATCTCAAAAGTTATTATTTGCAAAACCTAGAAAAAGCCGTAGGTAAAAAAGTAGAACCTAAAGATATTCGTATCAACAGGGCAATGTTTGCTCAACCAGTTTTTACACTCGATATGAATCAGGATATGATTAAATTCAAAACTCCTATAGATAATGTGTTTCAATGTACTATGGTAAATCTTTTACCTATGGAGCGCGGAATAAATAGTAGTATTCATATTGCTAATGAATTCGTAAATTCAATAAATTTATAAGCTATGTTCAAAATTATTGTCGTATTACTAACAGTAATTTTTAATACCACGGGAAATATATTACTGAAAATTGGTACGCAAAGCTTTGGCAATTTAGCCACTCTCAGTTTCGGAGAAAAAATAGTGTCTCTGATAACTAATCCTGCTTTAATTGGTGGTGTGATCGCCTATGGTGTCGGTATGATATTTTTTATTTTGAGTCTCTCAAAAATACCCGTTAGTGTAGCTTACCCTATGGTCAGCTTGGGCTATGTGACAGTAATGATGGCTTCATATTTCTTTTTGAAGGAGCCCATTACTGCTTACAAAGTGCTTGGAATTGCAATAATATTTGTGGGTATATTTTTTCTGATTAAGGAAGCATAGAGCTCATGAGTCTCAAATCGCCATCCTGCAACTAGTTCAGATGAATGTCTTACATACCAAACTATAGACATTTTCTTTATAAGAGTTTATTCTGGTGGGATAACTAAATTCTTACGTAAGTGCTTTTTTATGAAGATAGATGCTCTCTATGATAAGGGATCAGGACGCGTCAATGAAGATGCTTTCTTAATTAGTAAAAAGAGGTTTGCCGTATTTGATGGAGCTTCTCCCTTGGTGCCTTATATAGACGGAGAAGGACGCACTGGTGCTATGATTGCTGCTTCTTTGGCACGAGATGCTTTTGAGCATGAAAGCATGTCTCTTTTAGCAGCAGCACGTAATGCTAATGCCAGTATTCGAGGCGCCATGAGAAAAGTGGGGGTCGATATCTGCCAAAAGACGGCTCTATGGGCTACCAGTGCTGCTGCAGTGGAGTTGCATGGGCCAGAGGATAATCCTACTTTTGCCGATTGGTTACAGATTGATGATAGTCTTATAGTGGCAATTTATAGGGACTCAACACATGACTTGTTGGCTGCACATGAGGATCATGATCAACAGACATTAGAGCTTTGGCAGAAAATGGTTAGAGAAGAACGCATAGAAGCCCGAGGTGCCCTACAGTCGCCATTAATGCAGGCTCAATTTCTCAGGGTAAGAGCAACTATGAATGTTCATTATGGGGCTATAGATGGAGAGCCTGAAATGGAAGAGTTTCTTCGCCATGGTAGATTGGATTTACGTCAAGTGGCGCACCTTTTACTTTTTACGGATGGATTTTTGCTCCCGAAGAAAGATGCCAGCTCGGCGGTGGATTTTAAATTGCTTGTAAAATTTTTTTTAAAAGGCGGTTTGAAAGCAGTGCACGAACATGTGCGAACATTAGAATCGTCGGATCCTTATTGTACTAAATATCCGCGGGTGAAAGATCATGATGATATTGCTGCTATTGCTGTGACTTTCTAAAGCAGATTCTGTTAATAACTACTTACGGAATATATAATGTTTCATGGTGGTGAGTTGGCTCACTAATATTCTATCACCTCGCACTAAATCCATATCAGCAATCCTTTCCTTAAAGTGAACTGAGCTTTTTGCCACAGCATCACGCACAGCCTCTAGAGGAATCTTTCCTTGAAATCGCATAGGACTAGAGTGAATAAGATGTTCGCGTGCATATACTATCCGAGCATTAAATACATCAGCTGGTAAGGCTTTCTTTAGGTCGGCGCGCATTTTGTCTCTAATTCTTCGCATAGTATTCGTCGGGCTATCCTCAGCTATAATAGTAATAGCATTGGCGCTTACTTCCACGGCATTAAAGGTTACTTCATCTGCTTCAATAAGATCAGCAATTTCTCTAAATACTCTATCGTAGATATCAGCATTTTCTTCAAATATTCTTTCGTGTTCCAATTCTTTGATACGAGGGTTAATAAGAGTTTCTATTGTGGTATGAGCAACATTACTCGGGAACCTGTAAATTGCAGTTCGTAGTTCCTCGCGAAGATTGGTACAAACTTGCTCTTGAAATCTTGCGATTTCACGTTGAGCTGGGAGAGAGAATCTTCTAATCAACGCAAATCCTCTTTTGCCTGGAGCCGGAACGCGATCTATTTCATCAGAAACTTTAGTCAGTTCTATATTCGGCATACGCTCTGAATTAATTTCTAGCTATTAGAGCCAAGTAACTTATAGGTGGCTCTTATTATATATGGTTCTAATGCCATATTCATACTACGAACAATATGAATAGTATCTACAGGCTGGGTGAAGTTTGGTCGGTGGGCACTCGCAACAGCTTCCTGTATTGCTTGTAAAGGGACTTGGCTTCTAAAGCGAATCGGTGTGTAGTGAATTATATCCTTACCTACTTTTCTTCTGGCATCGCTAACTCTATGGCTAACTTGAGCGTCAACATCATTGCGATATCTATCTCTAATCTTTTGTACTATTTCAGTGGGATCTTCAGCTAAAATAATAACACAGTCAGAATTTGTACGTGCGTACTTAAAGTGTACCTTTTCTGGTGCGGTATCACGGGTGATATTGGAGACTACAGTATTGTATATTGGCCAACCTTCAGTAAAGATGGCGTCATGGTCTAATTCAGCCCTAGTAGGATCAACAATGCTATCTAGTGTGATATGCGCTGAGGTGGGGGCATGTAATAATAAAGCGTCACGCAACGCTGGTCTAAGTTCAGCGCAAACAGCTTCTTGCCACTCAGCTACTTTTTTTTGCGCTTCACGTGAAAAAGCAATGATGGTACTAGCAGCATAGTGACCTTTTGGTAATGAGGTCATTCTGTCGCTAGATACTTTTGTCATCTCTTGCATAGTGGGTGCATTTATATCTGTGTTGCAAAAGGAAAGCTTGCTACCTCATGCCAACCACTGACAGGGCCTTCAGTTTGCCATAAACCAATAGCATTAACTGTAAAACGTACATTTCTGATTAATGCTTCTTCCTGTTTAAGAAGTTCTTTTAGTTGATCCACTTCTTCTTTTGTTAAGCCATCATATGCCAAGCTTATGTGGGGAAAATAAGGGCCTCTATTGGAGCCAAGAACATGCTGAGCCGTGTCATAAGCTGCCATTACAGGTGGAGTTTGAATTACGGGAATGAACAGTGTTTGATGCAGAACTCCCAGGTTAGAGCTGAGTTGCCCGTTTCCCACTATTTCATAAGGTCTCAGTCGTGCTGCAATTTTACGAGTCTGATCTCTTACTGAAGCTTCTTCACCTAAAACACTTCCAATTAAAGTAGCATGCACAGCAAACTCTGGTGTGCCATGTACTTTTGCTAAACGGTTGATCAATGGGTTGACATCTCGATGGGCTGAACTATCTGCCTTAGGTAGAAGCCATAAAGAGTGTCCTTTGCCTTCCAACTGTGGTCGTGCCATAATATTTTTTAGGTTTTTGTATTATGGCATCAAGTAGCTCGTGCGTCAACTGTGAAGTTTTCAGAGTTGAAATAGTTGAGTCTAGGAAAGAGGCCGAATCTAAGCTAATGTCATTAGCTTTTTTACTTAATGCTCATATTCTGTACCAAAGTGCCTAATTGTCTTGTATCAGGACTTATTCCTAATGTTTCTGGGCTAATAGCATTTGGAATATTAAATTGAATATACCAAGCTTTAGTACCGTGAATAGCGAAAGTCAGATGGAGGCGGTAATTGGGGAGGATTTGAGGAATTGGTAGGTAAGAAGGATACGCATATAGTGGAGAAAGTAGCCCGTGAGTGATCTGGGAAATGAGCTGACGAGATGGAGATGTTCTTTGAGATAGTCAAAGACCGACTCTATCTTGGAACGAGCGTTGAGCAGTCGCCACTGCCACCAGGTCATGAGTTGTGTCTTCTGGGTGTAGTGAGGAGGAGCAAGTACTAAGATGCCAAACTTTTCCCAAATCTTTTCTCGCATCACATGGGCTCCATAGGTGCTATCCCCAATAATAATACGCATCGTGGTTCGCATCAGTACGGGTAGCATTTGTGCGTCATGCATGTTCGCTGGAGTATCGCAATGCTCGAAAGAAGACCCTGCGGAGTAATAGTAGCGTGGAGTTTAAAACCATAGTGCCACCCTTGATGATTCTTTCCCTCCAAATAAGTATCGATCTTTTCTTTAAGGAGTGTATAATACTAAGATTGTGAATTTTGAGTAAACTGGTTTTTATATGAAAGTGGAGCACATTTATGATAAAGGATCTGGTCGTTTCAATGAAGATACATATCTTATTATTGACGATGAAAGATTTGCTGTATTTGATGGAGCTTCACCATTAAAACCTTATCAAGATACTCAAGGACGTACTGGTGCTATGATTGCTGCTGCTTTGGCGCGAGATGCTTTTGCTGTGGAGCGAAGTTCTCTTATCGAGGCTGCACGAGAAGCAAACGCTCAAATCCGTAAAGCAATGCATGGAGCAAATATTGATATGTCGCAAAAAAAACATCTGTGGGCTACAAGTGCTGCCGCAGTGAAGTTACATGGACCAAAAGCTAAGCCAGATTTTGCAGACTGGCTACAGATTGACGATAGTTTGCTCTCATGTCTAGAATAACGGGGATAGAAAAGTAGTGGATAAGGATCAATTTTTTTCTCGTATAATGATCTTTTTTATTGCTATTCCTAGTGTTCGCATATCTTCAGAGATGCCAAGACTTTTTGGAGATCTGGCCTGGGGAATCAGAAATCGTATTAGTAGGATTCCATTGTGAGTCTCTTCTTTGGGAATAGTTAAAAAATACTCACCGTTGCTTTGCATTTGCCATGTGCTGGAGACATGATCATTAATTAGTACTTTTATATTTTGCATAGGCAACTGTTTAGCAGCTATAAGCGGCATTATGTCGGCGGATAAGAGTAAATCATGGCTAGAGGGGTGAATAGGAATAGCTATAGTAGCTTCATTGGCACTACTCCAAGTTTGTGTATCCTCAGGTGTTGACCAGCCACTTTTTAAATATTCAAGTCCTTCAGAACCTTTGATGAATTCAATTACATTTCCATACTTATAGGGAATCACTTTATTTACAGTCATCTCTTGGAGTGCAATACCTAACAGTCGCTCATCACTGTTTAGGCCAACTTCTTTAGGTGATACAGCATCAGGTAGCTCAAAGACTAATTTTATTTGTTTGTTTTCAATGAGAGCATGGGGAACTGTAACTTGTATGGTTTCAGCTTTGTCTAGTGTCGCCTGAGCTATGGTAGTATTGTTTATAGTTATATTCAGTCTTTGACTGGATTTCTTTTCTCCCAAGACAAATGGGACTACTTTAAAATCGATAATGACATTATGAGGAGCGTCTATTCCGGGGATTAGTACGGACGCGTAACGGTCAGTAGTCCATGTGTACTTAGGCTCAGGTTGTCCCCAGCCGCCTTGTAAATATGCATTAGTGCTTTCTGTGGCTAGGTTAAAGGAATAAGGGGTGGCTAGTTGAATTGGGGAAAGGCTATTGGTGACTTCTTTTTCAGAATACATTTTGTATGTATCGGTCCAGGAAGTATTATCGAAAGTATTTCCAGATACGGTAAATTGCTTCATCGTTGGTAAGTAGTCCTTGTTCCATTTACCATCCCAGGTATAAAAAAAGAAATCACGAATCCTGTTCATTGGTGATTCTTCATGCAGGATATCTATGCCAGGAAATATCGTTGGTAACTTGGCAATATTAGCTAGGGATTTGGGAATATCACCAAGTGTTGTTGGTTTATCTGAGATTGAAAAAGGAGTTTGATTATTGAAGTCCTTAATCAAAAGTAATGGACGAGCAGCAAACTTAATGTCATTAGCAATTTTGTAATGAAATTTATTGTCTTCTGCTCTTTCAGAAAAACTTTCTGGTGATAAGCCATTGCCGTGATCACCAAGGATGACAATAGCTGTATTGTTATAAATCCCTAATTTTTCTATTTCTTTCAGCAGCTTCTGTGCCACTTTGAGTGTTGCTACACTTTGTCTCTTAAAAGATAATCGATTAAATGGCATCGATTCATATTGGAAATTTTCATTTAGATTCAAAGGAGCATGAACACCTTTCAGATGATAAAATTTGAAAGTAGGTTTGTCTGCGGTGGTGCTTGCTTGGTACTCAAAGCGGTTAACAAAATCAATATTGTCATCAAAAAGACCACCAGTTTTTGTTCCCGCATTTGTCACTTTATATTGATTATCAGGTTCATTTGTTATTTCATCTTGGTTATCAAGAATACTTTTAATACTATTAGGCAATAATTTAAAACTACTTAATTGGTAAAGAGGCAAAAAACTTTCCCAATTGATGAACCATGATTTTTGTTTATAGCTACTGGTAATTTCTGGAGTGCTATAAAGAGTCATGTTTAAAGGCATGGAAACCTCGTAACCCGCCTCTTTAAATGCTTTTGGTAAGGAGTTTGTAGAAAAGTTTTGTTGAATAAACTCTTGGATCGGCATTTCATTGTGGTAGTAGTTTCCAGTGAGTGCCAGACTTACTGAGGCATATGTGGTGGGATAACCTCCCAAATTGTTGGGAAAATAGGTGAAACCTTTTAACATATCTTGGTATTCAGGCCGTTCAGTAATAATTTCTCTAAAGACATCTGTTTGAAATGAATCTAGTAAGAGAACTACGACGTTTTTTTCTTTTGCTGAGAAGTTAAATTTGTTCTCATTATCTATCACTAAACTTTTAAATAGTGGCTCTGATGGCATATTTATAATCAGTAATCCAACACTAACAAGTTGACTGATAATGAAAACACTGGCTATTTTCCCAGCGTAAGGTAAAAGGAAGCTTCGTTTCTTGATGGTAATAACAAAGAGTGTAAGCATTATTGTGCTCTCGGTCACAATGAATAAAAGAGTAGGTTCAATTTCATCGGCTACACCATTCAAAATGCCGGATGTCCAGCCGAAAATGTTTTGATACCAAGAGAATATTCCTAGTGTTAACAAAGCTATTAACAAGCTGGCACGAATTCGTTTAAAATAAAGCAATCCAAGCATAATGATGCCTGTGCTAAGTGTAGCAACTATTAAAGTAAATAAGAGTAATTCCGTGCTACTAAATGAGAACTCAGTACTGTTATGAAAATATAATTCTAAAGGAGCAAAAAAAACTATGGTGCTAACAAAAAAGATACTGACTAAAATATTTTCAATAAACTTTTTAGTTTCGGTATTAATTTTTAGCATGTCGTTTCATTAAGTATATAGTACGTTCAGAGTGGCTGACTTTTTGGTTTTTTTGAATCGAAAAATAATTGCCAAAGCTTTCTTCAAAAGCTGATTTGGTATAATTAGCAAAAATATCTTCTCGAGTCTTTAAAAGATACTGCACTTTCGAATCTGTTTTTGGCACAAATTCAATGATTAAGTTTTCTCCTAATTGACTAAAGTAGTGTGCTATTTTCTCAAAGGGCACATTATTAGAAATTGCTAAATGGTGAATAATAGCTAAAGCTAATAATGTATGAGCTGGACCACGAGCAGTAAGTGATTCTCGCTCTTCATTTCCCCAACCAATTGCCGGACTAGGATTGGTTAAATCTAGGACTAAGGGTAATAGATTAATTTCTTTTTTAGATTTTAACTGCTGATAATTTTGTTCCACGGCTAAAGGATCAATATCAAATGAAATAGTCGGTATATTCTTATCACTGGCTAACCTGCTAAAATGGCCATCATTTCCACCAAGATCCCATAGTGACGTCGGTTGCAACTGGTTTATATATTGGGCAACAATACGTTTTTTATCTTCAATACTCTCATCACTGTAATTAGTGCGATCATAATAATCTATCCATTCGGTATTCTGTTTATGTGGAGTAAGTTTTTTGATGGTTGAGGTTAGGCTATCTAGTAAACTCAACATCTGAAACTTGCTCATTTTTGCTGGTTGATTATTAGTGTCCTTTCTTTCATAGTGCTTTTGACTTTTTGCATGTAGGTGGATGTGCATGAGAGTTGAAAACTTCCACTTAGTCTTCCATGGCAAAAAGCTAGCAGCCACTTCCAGTGGGATACCATCTAGCCAAATTGCACTCAAACGGCCTGCATGGATATTAGAATAGTGCATCAATGCCAAGGGGGCTAAAAAGTGCTGACAAAATTGACGATATGCCTGCCATGGGTGACCTTCTTGGTAGGATTCAAAAGAAAGTGTATCAATGAGTATTGGCGCTCCTTGGAGAAATTGAATATTGTAAGAACTGGCATCTTTAAGGGTCATGCCATGTTCCAAAGCGTCTTTTTGAATAGATAGCGTAAGTAGTGCCGCATCTTTTAATTGGCCAAAACACCATTCATAGGGGTAAGAAATGAAGGGGATTTGTTCTGGTTCAATTATCTTGTAGGCATCTATTGAAGCGTCAACTTCATTATGAGCTATCAGTTGTTTTTGGTTTACTAATTTAGCAAATAAACCAGAGCTTATGAGCAAATCATAATGCTTTTGATAGCTTTTGTTTATTTGGCGAAAAATCTTGCCTTTGCTTTTAAAGATAAAGCCAGAAGGGTCGCGAAAAGATGAACCTAATTGGTTATCATTGGATGACATGCAATAAATACTTCAGTTACTTTTTTTTAGCCCTAGAGAGAAACTTTTGCCATAATACTTTTAGACCAAATAAGCCACCGACAGCAGTGGCGATGAGTACTTGTATGATGCTGCTACCAGCTCCTGGATCTATATAGGCATGAGCATTGAAAGGAATCAAAAAAATCCCAATCGCTAATACTATATTCCACAAAATTGCTTGCATATTTTGAATTAGTTACAAAATGTTTGTAGCAAAGACTAAAAAACTCTGCAAACAAATGCCAAATTATTACTTTACTTTAAATCATTTTATTAGGTCAATCCTATAGTCTAAATAATGGCACCTATTCAAAATCCTTTTCTTTGCCAAATTAATTGCCAACGTTCGGGGGCAAAAATTGGTCCTGCAATGATCTTTTGGAATGTTTCATAGTGAGCTGCTTTTTCAGCAGATAAAATCTTGTTGTTTTTTTCTTCTTTACTTTCCAGGTAGCCATTGGGTAAGGTGCGGACATAATGGCCAATGCGCCACTCTTTTTGCAAATCAATAGATTCTCTGGCAATGAAAGGATCAGCTATCCCTAATGGGTCTATGATATAAATCTTAGGACCAGCGAAGTAGCCTAAAAAGCCAATATTGGGGAAAATGATTGTTTGCTGATAGCTCCTATGACTTGAATTGTCGCTTCGTATTTGAGCACCATAAATAGCCCAAGAGTGTGGCGGTACCACTTGCGATCGGGTTTGATTGACTAGAGCAGTTGAGGGAAAAAAGAAGCCTCTTTCGTTCACAATCCCATTGAGTGGTATTGTTGGTTCAACACTGATTGGTTGGCTAAACCAATAGCTAGATATGGCAATGAATATACCTAAGCATATGCTTGTTGAAATAATAACACTCTCTTTTGTTTTCTTCTCTGGGAAAAAAGCGCTGATAGTGGGCTGCAAGGATGCTAATCCTAAGATGAAAGGTGCTGAAAAGAAGCGGCCTGCCATGAAGTCACCGCCATTTTTGATGACATAGAGAATGTATAAAAGAGAGCCGAGGGGAAGTGCGAAGTGCGAAATGCGCAGTGCGAAATTAGTGTGTGATGGCGTATTTTTATAAAGGTGATAAGAACAAACTAGGCTAGCTATGATGACCAATAGAGTAATGGGATCATTTTTTAGACTTTCTAAACAATAAATCAGCCCTTGATAAATTAAGTGTATAGCAGGAATGCCGGCATGTAGTTTGGCAAAATAAGTATTGGGGAGAAAAAAACCATAGTAAATGAGCGCAAATATTTCCCAGGTAATAACTGGTAAGGCTCCGAGCAGCATAGTGGAAAGATTCCGCCACGACAATTGCCGATACAGTTCAAATAATAATGCTGGTAGAAATAATAATATGCTGTCCAAACGATTCACCATGGCAAGGCTGGCAATGAGAGCCAACATGAAAAGCCTCCTTCTTGGTAGTGCCTTGGTTGAAAAATAGGTAAAAACAAAGGCTATGATCAATAAGTGCGTGAGTGGATTTTCTAAACCGGAAGTAGAAAAATCAATGAATGCATGGGAAATTAATAAAATGCTAGCAGTAAGTAAGGATGCTGCCATATTTTTTTGTAGCTGAAAAAGTAACACATAAATAGCAACTAAACTGATGCCAATAGATAGGAATAGAGCAGTGAAATAAATCTCATGAGAAAAAAAGTAGGGCACAGTGAGTAGTAGCATCCACAGTGGATTGGTATAAGTCTGCACTCTTTCGCCAATGTTCCAAACTGCTCCATAGCCATTTACTAAATTATCGATAGTGCGAAAGGTGATGAAGGCATCGTCACCAATCCAAGCGGTGCGAATCAAAGCGAAAGTGAATAGTAGTATGATTAGGCTGATAATAGATTTTTGTACTAATGTTTTTGTGACAAACATAGAAAAATTATGAATTACTAATTACGGATTACGAATGAAATGAAAGGTTTCATAATTGTATGGCTATACTAGCTAAGCGTTTAAATTTAAGCTATGGGAACGACACCAAACGTTATTCAAGAAAAGTCATTTCAGTTCTCTATTGATATTTTAAGGTTCACTAAAAAACTTAGAGTGCGTCATGAATATGAGCTTGCAAGTCAGTTAATGAGGAGTGGAACAAGCATTGGGGCAAATATTGAAGAGGCTATCGGAGCTCAAAGTAGAAAAGATTTTATTAGTAAACTTGCTATTGCTAGAAAAGAAGCCCGAGAAGTAAACTATTGGCTTGCGCTTATAAAGATATACTTACCTGAAGAGAGTCAAACAGATAAACTGTTAAAAAATATAGATCAACTACTAGCAATCTTAACAGCTATCATTAAAACTTCCTTGTCAAATTCGTAATTAGTAATTCGTAATCCGTAATTTTTCTTTGTAGACTTTCCAGATAAACCCAAAAGTAGCTCTAAATATTCTCTTCAGTCTATAGGGTTGTGTCACCAGCCTCCAGAGCCATTCCAAATGCAAGTTGCGAAATAGTTGTGGGGCACGACGGGCTTTGAACTTGCCGTAGCCAACATGCTTGCCACCAACAATGAAATCAAAGGTGCCTCCTACGCCCATAGCTACTTTAATAGTAGGCATTTTTACTAAGTGTTCCGCTATCCACGTGTCTTGTTTAGGAAATTGGAAAGCAACGAAGAGGGCGGATGCTTGGCTATCATTGATTAGCTTGATGATATGGTGGGCATCAGATTCATTGGGAGAGCCGGAATAAGTGTGAATTCTGAATGCTGAATGCTGAATTCTGAATTGATTAGCTACGGCTTCGGCCACGCCAGGGGCGGCGCCGAGGAGGAAGATAGATTGGGATTTTTGGGCTAACAGGTTCATTAAAGGGGCGAATAGATCACTCCCCGTGACACGTTCTGGCAATGGATCCTGATACCGTTTTGGGAAAAAAGGAAAAAGTAGTAGTGACACTATTAGTTCTAGTGTTACTCCAATCCAATTTGTAATTCGTAATTCGTAATTCGTAATTTTTTTAAGGAAATTCGTTGCCCAAAGTATTCCTGCTCCATCAGCTAAATGTAAGTCTGCTGTTTGCAGCACTTGCTTAAATTCTGGGTTCTTTTCTGCAGTTAAAACAAATTCAGGATTGATCGTGACAATTCGAGTGCTCTTTCCCTGTTCCAAGCGGTCGGTAATGATTGCTAGCGTTTGTGCTTGAGTAAGGGGATCGAAAGGAATATCAAAAAGTGATACTGGTATAGGAGCTTCGGTGTTTGATTGCGCATCGATAATCTTGATGTTCATAGTAAATAGTTGCTGGCATTTTAATTCATTTTTACATGGGTGGATAGTTCAATCCTCATATGCTAGGATTACTAGTGTAACTATGAAAGATATGAAAGTCACGAACACTGTGCTCACTATGTTTGGTAAGGGAGTAGTTACTTTACCCAAATCCTTCCGTGATCGTTATAAAACGAAGTATTTCATTGCCCAGGAGGTGGCTGGTGGTATGCTTATTCAGCCATTAGTTTTCAAGGAACCAAAGGTTACTTTCAGAAACAACAAAAAAGAGATTGGGCTCAGCTTTAATCCAGGCGTTGAGGCCAAGCAACTGCTCAAAGAGTTCAAACAAATCAATGGAGAAGTATAGGAAGTTTTTATTACTATTATCGCCCAAACAGAGATCTGTAATTCTTGAAATAATAGAAAAGTTAACTAAATTGGATTTTGTTGGAATGGACATCAAGAAGCTTAAAGGATATGACAGTTTGTATAGAGTGAGAAAGGGAAGTGTCAGGATTGTATATTTTTATAATGGTGAAAAAGTAGTTGTTACTGATATCGCATTTCGTAAAGATGCATATTAAAGATCACAGCTTAATCAGGCACATTTTAATTCATTTTCTCAATAAATTCGAGATTGTGTTTTCTTCCATCCATTAGTAATTTGTAATTCGTAATTAGTAATTAGTAATTCGTAATTTTTCTATGGCTGACTTAGGAATATTGCTTCAATACGCAGAGACTGTTAAAAAACGATTGATTGCTCAACAACAAAGTTTTGCTAGCAATTTACAAGCAGTAGAGCAGGTTTGGAAAACAATCAAGCCGGAGCAGTTACCATTGGCGGCATATCAGATTCCTGCTATAGAAAAACCAACTCAAGGTTATAGTATCATTGCTGCTGATAGCTCTCCTTTGGAACTTTCTCGTCATCGAGCAGTAGAGCTCAAGGCTGTTTCTTTGGCACGAGTATATACAGACTACCAAAAGGGCAAAGAAACTATTGAGCGCAAAATAATTGATTTACAAAAAGATGATGTGGCCACTCTCAGCAATCCTTTGTTGGAACTAGAATTTTCTGTTGGTGCCAAATATCCTGCTCAATGCGTCTTGATTGATGGTAGTCTGATTCGTTGGCAATGGGAGCAACTAGAAAAGGCAACTAAAGAAAAGTTGGTGATTAAATACACGCAACTGTTGGTCGATAGTTATCAAAAACACTCGCCAGTTTTGGCTGTGATTGATCGCTCTCAAGGAAGAGATGTGGTTGATGAAATTGAGAAAGTTACTGGGCAAGATTATCAGGGAGTGCTAGATGAAGATTTATTTGGGCAAGTGCTTATGTCCAATAGTTTTTCGCCGGTATTTATGGCATCGTCACCCATTTTGAAATTAGACGAGAGGTATAAGGTGGGATTTGTATATTATAAGTGTGCAGTGCGAAATGCGAAATCCGAAGTTAGTGGAGGAAATGGGGGAGTGATTAGGATAGAGTTTTTATTAGGACAAGATTTAGCAGAAGAGGCCTGGGGAATGCTGATTGATCAGGTGAATAAAGGGAAAGGGTATCCTTTTGTTATTGCTCGAGCGCATGATACTTGTGTGGTAAAGAAGAAAGACAAGTGGTTGTTAGAGCAGACACTGATGAAATATGGAGCGATGTCGCAGAAGGAAAGATTGAAACAGATGGGATAATACTAAGGACACGTTGCTCTCTTGACAATGTTTTATTATCGGTGTTGAATGGTTAGTCTTATTGTTTTTATTTGTATGGGTAAATCAGCATTAGAACTACAGAGGGAACTATTTCCGCCAGATATCAATAGAAGAAATGTCCATCTTGATGGTTTAGCTGTTCAGGGAGCTATAGCTCGACATGCTAGGCCTTATTTAGAGAGACTTAATGCAATAAGTAAGAACCCTGGATTGGAGCCTGAGTCTATACCTAGAGAGTTGCTGGATGGGATTGAAACCTGGGCCATGGGCGTTACTTTTGCCCCTCAATCTGGAATTAGGGCTTATTTAAGAGAAGCTCTAGCTGCTTATGCCTCATATTATCGTAAAAGACCATATGAGTTACATTATACAGAAGTGTGGAAAATGGCTCGAGAAGAGGCTAGGTTTCTTGTTGGTTCATTGGATAACTTGTTGATGAGTGGTGCGTGTGCGGCAAAAATTTGGGACAATGCGGTAACCGCGGTGGATGGAAGGGAAAGAAATGAACAGCTATATGAACTTTTATATCCTTTTCTCTATTTTACTTTTTTACAGCTCGTTGGCAGAGAGGATTTGAGAAAAACAATTGCACTTGATGAAGATACTGGTGGTAAGGTTAGGGAACGTAAGACCACAATTCATCCTAGTTCAGTCCTAGAAAGACTTACGGATGGAATGACGGTGAAAGACATTCGTGATGCAGTGAAAGATTATTATTTCGAGAGAGCCTCAATGCCAGGCCCTTTGCTAAGAGTTAAAGAGATAGTTAGTGCGGAGGGTTTGATGGCCGAGGTATATGGCGATGAATCTCGTATTGTTGTTCGCTATCCCCATGTGGAACGGGCTATGTATAGTGCATTTAATGAGATCGTTATTAGGGCTGACCAAAATGATAGGGGGGTAGTAGTAGATGATTTGAAGAGTTTTGAAGCTCAGGTAAATGCGTGGGTTTTAAGTGCTTATGATGATGTATTAAATGTTGCTGCCCGGAGAAGGACTCTTTTGCTGGCCAATGAATTATCAGCAGACTTTTTGCCTCATGTCTCAACCAAGCTGAGTGTTTTGCAAGAAATGAATCAATTGATTACTTCTATCGATACTGCTATTAGTCAAATGGTAGCTGATGAAGCTTTGCCTACTATTGCTGAAGTGGGCAGGCTGTTAGCCAGTGAAGGTTTCATGAAGGAGCTTAGAGTGCGAAGTCAGGGACCATTAGCATGTATAGCTGCAGCAAATGTTGCTGGATTTGATGCCGGAGTGGAGAAACTTTATAAGGGGTTAAGAACAATGCAAGGCTTAAAGTTTGTGAGACGTGGAATGGGGGCATTAATCAAAAAGTTGGAAGCACTGCTTTCTCCAGCTAAAGCTGCTACAACGGATAGTGCTGATACTAAAGGTGTGCGTATGTTGCCAGAGGAGGCGTTGGTATTTGAACCTTGGCAAATATTATTGAATGTGCTAAAAGCAGGGGCTAAAGAACCTGGCGCTGAACAAATTAAGTATCTCCAGGCGCATGTTCTTCCTGCATTGCGGCAATGTGCTGCTGGCTATCAAGAGCTATGGACAGCTGTGGAGTATCTTGAAGTGAATTGGCAAAGTTGGTTCCAGCAGGTGGTAGGTAATGATCCTGATAATTCAGTATGGTCAGAACTTCGTACGCAATATTCTGCTAAAGGGGACGCACCTTCACAATGGCAGAAATTGGGTAGATCAGTTTTTGGCTTGGCTCCTCACCATCGTCGGCTTTCTTTAAGTGGTGCAGATACCGTGGCCTGGAGGCAGCTGAAGAAGAAGGTTATTGTTGGATTGTGGATAGGTAAACCATTTTGGACCGGAGAGAACAAGTTATTTGATTCTAATGATGCTGTTGCTCAAGTACTTTCGACATTTCCTATCTATGATAGACCAACGGCTTTTCCTGTAACTCACACTCCAGAGGTATTGGAGAATCCCGACTTATTTTTTGGTCCTCCGCAAGATTCAAGGATCCCTAATAAGCATGATATATATGTTTTCACGAAGGGATCTCTGGCACCACAAGCAGTGCTAAGGTACAGTCTTGGTACGGTCAGTCTAAAGCATATATCTCGTAGACATACTACTTTATATACAAGTGGAGAATAGTTTCTCCCTATGTTAATCTCCATTCGCTTAATTTTGCGTTATGGGGATTTGGCAATGGATGTTTCCGGATGATACAGCGAAAGAGCTCAAAAAAATCTCGCACTTGGTAGCTAAGATCAACGCTCAAGAAGAAGAATATCAGCAACTTTCTGAAGAACAATTCAAAAGAAAGACTGAAGAGTTTAAGGATCGAATAGTTCAAGGTGAGTCTCTTGATAGTTTGCTCATTGAGGCTTTTGCTGTAGTAAAGAATGCTTGTCGTCGTTTGGTAGGTACTAAGTACACGATTTCGGGGATAGAAAAGGAGTGGAATATGATTCCTTTTGATGTCCAGCTGATCGGCGGTATGGTGCTGCATCGGGGGAAAATTGCCGAGATGAAAACTGGTGAAGGAAAGACACTAGTTTCTACACTAGCAATTTATCTGAATGCTTTGACTGGTAAAGGGGTTCATGTTGTGACAGTTAATGACTATTTGGCTAAACGTGACGCTGAGTGGATGGGTATGCTCTTCCGATATTTAGGCTTGTCAGTGGGTGTCGTGGTGCATGGCGTTAGTAATGATGATAGAAGGGCTGCTTACCATGCCGATATTACTTATGGTACCAACAATGAGTTTGGTTTTGATTATCTGCGCGACAATATGGTGCAGGATATTAGTCATATTGTGCAGAGAGAACTACATTACGCTATTGTCGATGAAGTAGATTCTATTTTAGTTGATGAAGCTCGTACGCCTTTGATTATTTCTGCTCCAGCCCAGGAATCTACTAATAAATATATTCAGTATAGTGCCTTAATTCCTCGGCTCAAAAAGGATGAGGATTTTGTAGTCGATGAAAAAATGAAAACGGCTACTTTGACTGAAAAGGGTATTGCCAATATGGAACAAATGTTGGGGATCAAAAATATTTACACTGAAGCTGGTTTCACTGAGGTGCATCATATTGAGCAAGCACTCCGTTCTCATGCTCTTTTTGTTCGTGATCGTGATTATGTGGTGAAAGATGGTGAAGTGGTGATTGTTGATGAGTTTACTGGTCGTCTCATGCCGGGAAGGCGCTATTCTGAAGGTCTTCATCAGGCTTTGGAGGCGAAAGAAAAAGTGGATGTAAAACAGGAGAGCAAAACACTGGCAACGATTACATTTCAAAACTATTTTCGTCTCTACAAAAAGTTAGCAGGTATGACTGGTACAGCTGCTACTGAGGCCGAAGAATTTGAATCTATTTATAATTTACCGGTTATCTCTATTCCCACTCATCGGCAAGTGCAAAGAAAAGATTTTGCCGATCGGGTATACAAAAATGAACGTGGCAAATTTAGTGCAGTCGTAAAAGAAATCAAGAATAAACATGAGCAGGGCCAGCCAGTATTGGTTGGTACTATTTCTATTGAAAAGTCAGAATATTTAAGTTCACTCTTATTAAAAGAAGGTATTCCTCATCAAGTACTCAATGCCAAATTGCATGAGAAAGAAGCGGAAATCATTGCCTTGGCCGGGCAAAGGGGAGCGGTGACTATTGCCACCAATATGGCAGGTCGTGGTACCGATATTCAACTTGGTGAAGGGGTAGGTGATGTGGGTGGTTTGCATGTTCTGGGCACTGAGCGCCATGAATCTCGTCGTATTGATAATCAGCTTCGTGGTCGTTCTGGTCGTCAGGGTGATCCGGGTAGTAGCCAATTTTATGTTTCCATGGAAGATGATCTCATGCGTCTTTTCGCTGGGGATCGAATCAAAGCTTTGATGGGTAGGCTCAATTTTCCTGAAGATCAGGAGATTGAAAACAGTATGATGAGTTATTCAATCGAAGCAGCGCAAAAAAGAGTGGAAGGCAGAAACTTTGATATTCGCAAACATGTTTTGCAATATGACAATGTGATGAATCATCATCGCAATTTAATTTATGCACGCCGAAAGAAAGTATTGGAAAGTAAAGAATTGAGAAGTGAAATCCGTGAAGTTCTGCGTAGTGAAATTGCTCGTTTAGTACAATTACATCAAAATATTGAAACTGGAAGTATTGATTTGAATACTTTGCGAGAAGCTTTGTCTGGCATTTATCCTTGTGATCCAGCAGTGATGAATGCTTTTCCTGCGGAAATTACTGAACATGCTGAGAGATTAAGCAATGCCTTAGCGGATCTCTATATTGCTGTCTATGACCAAAAAGTAGCCAAAGCACCAAGTCCTGATGCCATGCATTTGTTGGAGCGCTATGTATATTTGAGAAGTATCGATTCTTTATGGATGGATCACTTGGACTATATGCAATATTTGCGAGAAAAGGTTTCTCTCAAAGCCTATGGCCAAAGAGATCCTTTGATTGAGTATAAGCAGGAGGCATATTTAGCTATGGAGCGACTACTGGCAGCTATTCAGATTTCAGTAGTAAATACTATTTTTAAAGTAGATTTTGCTCCCCAAATGGCTCAACCTCAAGAACAAAAAGAGCTGATTACTAATCAAGAACAAATTGAAGATACTCTTACGGAAAGCAGTGTGGCTGAGAAAAAGCCTCAACCAGTAACCAAGAAAACTACGGGGAAAACCATGGATCGCAATGATCCTTGTTACTGTGGCAGCGGTAAGAAGTATAAGAAGTGTCATGGAAAATAGCCGGAACTAATTTGCCATAATTAGCAAAATTAGCTACTTTTGGGACTAAATATTTTTTATGGCTAATGAAGACGGTTTGTCGGTTTCTGGTGAAGTTGCTGCCGGCCCTTCTGTTGATGAAATAGAGCAGGCCTTGCTTGCTACTGCGCTACATGGACCAGAAGCTGCATCTCAATTAAATGGTTTGAGTGCCCCAGTTCAGTTTGCTTCGACTCTCTTACGGGATCATGCTCGATCTTTAGCTCATTATGTTTTAATTGGTGGTGAAGATCCTCTTCTTAACCCTCTAGCGGGTCTTCCTGATGATATGAGGGGCTTGATTCTTATGTATTTAGCAAAAGTCCGGGAACATGAAAAAGCTTTCACGCGTGCTGTGAAAAGTGGTGCCACTGGAGAATCACTGGATGCTAAGATTGCTGCTATTGAACCATTGCCATCAGTTGATGCTTGCATTGTTGTTGCTGCTCGTGCGCTTCTTCGTTTGCGGGATGATATTAAGTCTGCATTACGGCAAAATGAAGCAGATTTGTTTAGAACAATGCTGACTAGAGGTAGATCTGAAGGAGTAAGGTTTAAGCCTTTTAGTGTGCCTGAACTCTTTACCGCGGGAAGATATATAACTGGTTTGCAATCTGCAGAAGGTAATTTTCGATTAAAAGTTGGAGTGCCTAATTGTGCACCTCATTTTGAAACCATTCGTAAGGAACGATTAACCGGAGTTAAGGTTCCTCCTGTAGAATTTCGGGAGTCGGCAGATCATATTATTGATGCAGTTGTTGATAGGGCTATTGCTGAAAGTAAGCTTGATCCAGAGCACACTGTGATTGCGGTGGAATGGCGTAGTGCTTTAGCAATGGCACAAGCTTTTGCAAAAAGAGGCTTCAAAAGATTTATTCATATTGATGCCAATCGTAAAGAATCAACATCAGATCCATCCATGCATTCTGTACCCGATGTTTCTATTCTTCGGCCCGATGATGTCTTGGTAATGGCTGATCCAATGCTCGCGACTGGTAAGAGTATGGCACAAGCATTAGAAGCGCTTGGTATCAATCCAGGCTCAAGTCGACGTGTTGTGTCCGTGTCTGTTATTTCTGCTCCAGAAGGTATATTCCATTTAGGTAAAAAATTCCCAGGTGTTGAGTTCTTTACAGCTGCCTTGGATCAATACTTAAATGAATTGGCGTTCATATGCATAGGCTTGGGAGATTTTGGTGATCTATATTTTGCTGATGTCGTTGGTGCTTTACTTGAGGAGTTTATTAATTACTGGAAATCTTTAGGTATGTTTAATAATGAACAAGAAATGGCTGCCTTGCGTCTCAGATTTGTTGAACATAAAAATAGAGTGTAACATGCTCGCGACAGATTAAATGTACTTAACATTTTCTATGAACCGTTCTTTTTCTAAATTAGCTATTGTTGGTGGTGTGACATTATCTCTGCTGTTACCGCTTGCCACTGTTTCTGCAAATGAAACTCCACTTCGTGATCGCATGCAAACTGCTAAAGCGCAGATTCGCCAAATTAAGGAAACGGCAAAGGCAGAAATTAAACAAATTAGAGAAGAGCTTTCTGAAGGAAAGCGTACTGCTATGTCACATGCTATGAATGGTATCAAGGAGCGTTTTGAGCATGCTTTAGTGCGTATGGGAGATATTGCTGAGCGAATGACTACCAAGGCTAAAGAATTAGCTAGTAAGGGCGTAAATATTACTGAAGTAGAGAATTTAATTGCTGCTGCAAAGGCAAAATTGCAAACAGCTGGTACTTTGATTACAGCTGCAGAAGCTCAATTTCAAGGTTTAGCTGATGCTGCTGATCGTCCAGCGGCGTTCCAGGCTTTCCGTACTAGTATTCAACAAATCAAAGAAGCGCTCAAATCTGCGCATACTACTTTACAAGAAGCAGCAAAAAAGTTGAAAACAATATACCAAGCATCACAGACTCCTACTCCTAGCCCCAGTGCTTAGTAATGTTTTTAGTAGTCAATGCGTATTATCAATTAATGATAGTGACAAATATACATAGATAAGGGCTCTATCATATTTCTCACTATCATTCTCTGTTATCTTCTCTTATGTTTCTCTCTTTTTCCCACCTTACTACCACTGGTTTGATTCTGACTATGCTAACTTTAGCAGGATGTACTCAAGGGTCTTCAGTGGTGAGAAATACGGCGCCAGCAACTCTCAATACTATGCCTGCTTACGAACATTCTTTGGATGATATCTTATTGGAGAATGATGATGTCTTTTTAGAAAAAATTGCTCGCGAACTTGATGTGGATTTCACTGGCACTGATGCCGTAGGTAATTTATCAGAACAGCTAGATACCATCCATTGGGATGACATTGATGCTAGTTTGCGAGAGATTGAGGAACAACTAAAATAATTACAAATTACGAATTACTAATGACGAATGCACTCAGGGAAGATTGCATGAAATAGTTAAGCCTTGCTGCGAAATAATGGCCTGGTTTTATGTTAGGAACAATAAAGCTAAATGCTGATTTGTAATTCGTAATTTGTAATTCGTAATTCTTTTTGAGCTTTTGTTCTGCTATCATCAAGCTGCTAATTATTTTCATGGGGCGCAGACGTTCAAAAAAAATTAAAATTAGAGTGCCAAGCCTGAAGTTGAAAAGCTCTACCAATAGAGAAATTCAAGTGATATTTTTATTTGCTCTGTCTGTTTTGACTGGTTTGAGCCTACTGAATCAAGCTGGTGTTTTTGGTGTTAATATTGCCAGCGTATTATTTAGATTTTTTGGTATTGGTGCTTATATAGTCCCATTTGCTTTGGCAATTGCTGGAATTCTAGTGTTCTATAGTTCAACATTGAAGCCATCATTCGCCCGTTTCTTTGGTGTGGCTACCTTTTTCTTCTCTATTCTCGGACTAATTCATTTGGCTTTACCTTTGGACACTATTTTGGAAGTAGCTAAAGCTGGTCAGTACGGTGGCTATGTTGGCTTTACTTTGACTAGTATTTTGCGTTATTTCGTGGGTGACGCTGGTAGTTTGGCTGTGCTCATTGCTACCATGCTAATTGGTATATTGATTGCTTTTGATATTACGCTCAAAAAAATATTTGGTTTTATTGAATGGGTGAAAGAGGATTTGCCAGAAGAGAAAGATATGCATGCTCCTAGGCCCCACACTCAGTCAAATAATGTGAGCACTAAACCAGTAATGTCTGCTAATTCAGGTTTGGCTACTAGTATTACTAGGCCAGCCTCCACAGCTGCTGCTACAGTACCAACAGGAAAATTGACTTCTTCAACCCAAGAGCCTTTGCATACAGTATTGGCTCCTACCAAGGGGGATTATAAATTCCCTCCATTATCTTTGCTTGGTGATAATAATGAAAGCTTTTATGAAGATCCCAAAGAAATTGAAGCCAATGTCCACAAACTTTACCAAACACTTTTAGAGTTTAGTGTTATTCGTCCCGAAGACAATATTCATATTGATGCCAATCTTGGTCCTACAGTTACTCAATATACTTTCACTCCACCATCAGGGGTGAAACTTAAAAATATTACGGCCTTAGAAAGTGATATAGCCTTGAAACTCAAAGCAGAAAGTATTCGTATCGAGGCACCAATTCCTGGTAAAGATAAAGTCGGTATTGAAATTCCTAATAAAAAGCGGGCAATGGTGAAACTAAAAGAGGTGGTCTTGAGTGAACCATTTAAATTGATCAAATCACCTTTGCGCATTGCCTTAGGAAAAAATGTGAACAATGAATTTGTTACAGCTGATCTGAAAAAAATGCCGCATTTACTAATAGCGGGAGCAACTGGTTCGGGGAAATCCGTTTGTATGAATGCTATTTTAGTTTGTCTGCTCTATCAGAATGCTCCGGAAGATATGCGCTTTATTTTAATTGATCCTAAGCGTGTTGAATTGAATGCTTATCGCGGTATTCCCCATTTATTAACACCAGTAATTACCGATCCTGATAAAGCTATCCTAGCATTACGCTGGGCTGTTGCTGAAATGAATCATCGCTATAAGCAATTAGAAAGTGCTGGTGAGGTAAATATTGAAAATTACAATAAGAAAAAACCAGAAGAAAAGATGCCATATATTGTTATCGTCATTGATGAGTTGGCGGATTTGATGATGGTGGCATCAAAAGAAATTGAGGCTAGTATTTGTCGTGTGGCTCAAATGGCTCGAGCTGTGGGTATACATTTGATAGTAGCTACCCAAAGACCATCAGTTGATGTCATCACCGGATTAATTAAAGCGAATATTCCTGCGCGCATTGCTTTCACAGTCTCTTCAGGGATTGATTCACGAACTATTTTGAATCGTCAGGGAGCAGAAAGTTTATTAGGTGCTGGCGATATGTTGTACCAAGATCCCAATAATGTTCGGTTAATGCGTGTTCAAGGAATCTACGTCAGTTCAGATGAAGTGAAATCAGTCACCAATGAGATTAAACTGACAAGTCCCGTTGAATACCAAACAGACGTGATCGAAGAAAAGCGTGAAATCCCCGAAGGCCTACCTAATGCCGGTACCATGGGTATCCTAGGCAGCAATGATAATTTCGAAGACGCTTTAGAAAAGGAAGCGATTGAATTTGTCATTCGTACTCAAAAAGCATCAGCAACACTTTTACAACGCCATCTACGTGTTGGTTATGCAAGAGCAGCAAGATTGCTAGATATACTTGAGCAAAAAGGAATTGTTGGTCCAGCTGACGGCGCGAAACCAAGAAAGATTATGGTGCAAGGCACGCCTGTGCAACCGATGAATAATATCCCAGAGGAAACAGTTCTATAAAACTTTCCCCCCTCCCAATTCATCCTGAGCTGCGCGAAGTAGAGTCGAAGGATGAATTGGGAGTAGTGGTTGCACGCATCTAATGCATCTCAATACTTCATTTCTGCCCTCTGACTTCTACCTTCATCTAACTACTTGCCGAACTATAATGTTGCAAGCCCTTTTTCCAGAGATAACTGGTAAGAAAGATATAGATGGCACAAATAGCTAAGGCACTGCTGAATGTAGCAATTATATTGGTTCGATTTTCTAAGACTTCAACCGGAATAGTAGACAAATACATAAAAGGTAAAATCCAGGTGAGCAGAAATTGAATGGTGTCACTAGCAAATCGCAAAGGGAATCTGCTGGTGCTGCGAATTAGTTTGTCGATAAAGTCTACACCAGCCTCTCGCATATCGAGGAAGGCTGTCATGCTAATTATTAGATACGTACAAGTCATTAATATTAAGCCGATAATGAAGGCGAAAAAGTAGAGGATTAAGGTCCACCATTGCCATTGAATAAAAAACAATGTGTAGATGAGTAAAAAAAGCCCGGTGATGAGATCGGTGATACGAGCTAGATCCACTTCAGAGAAGTACATCAGAAACCAGCCTGATGCTGGCTTGATCAAGAACAGATCTAGCTTTCCTTTGCGAATAATATTAGTGAGCTTCTCTAGATTACTACCAATAAATGTGGAAAATATGCCTTTACAGAGCCGGTAAGTGGCTAGTAAGGCCAGTACATTGTAGAAATTCCAGCCTTGAATATAAGGAATATTGCGAAAAGCGGTGTGCAATACAAAAATATTCAAGACCGTACCGGCAATGAATGCTAGCAAAAATAGATAGAAATTTCTTTTTTCCATGCGCAATATTTTGATGCTGCGCTGACAAAGGAGTTTCAATACCGCAATGTGAATCAATATTGTTTTGCTCATCCTTGGTATGCTTTAAGTCCTTTATGCCAAACTATTTGCGTCAAGAGAATCAATGCGATACCCCAAAAAAGGCTCATAAGTATACCGAACCATAATGCTTCAGGGGTCATAGGAGCACTTACTATTTCCAGGGGAAAACTAAGCATGTAGCGAAAAGGCAAGTATTGAAAAATCTCTACTAATGCTACTGGTAAAAACATATATGGTATCAGTGACCCATCGAAGGCAGGAATAATATTGTCGACCAAATCGATTACGCCACTGCTGTGATAAAGCCAAAAAGTGGTACTGGCAACTATTAGCCAAAGAAAAAAGGTAATGATGTAGCCGCTAATTGCGGCAAAAGGGAAAAAGACTAACTGGGAAAGAGCAGGGATATGGAGAGAAAAGTAGTAGCTTAAAACAAAATAAAAAATAAGTGCTAGAGGAATAGTCACCTTCAAACGACTTTTTTTTAGATTCAGTTCAAAAACTATTCTTTGAGCAATGTAGCTTCCTGGTACTGGTGAGAGTAAGAAGTGAGATAATTCGCCGGATTGAATATAATTAATCGTGTCAGAGGCTACCCACGTAGATGTTAATCGTCCAACTAAGGCCAAAAAGACAAAATATATTACTGTTTGGCCGACACTACTTGTTGTTTGGGTGTGAGCGATGGTGCCCCAAAAGATTAGTAATATTAATGGCTCTACAAATGTTCTAGTGCTCCATAGAATATTATCCCAATAATAAACTTTCTCTTCATGAGTACATATTTTGAGGATACCCAGATAACTTTTAAGAGTGCTTACCATTAGGCTAAAAGTTGAGTAATAATTTCCCCAGCTTCTTTATCAATAATTTTAATATCGGTACAAGAGTAATGTTGGGTTATTTCGCCTATGGTATGGGCTACTTTTGTCTGGGGAACTACTAATTCTATATGCAATGGGGTCTGATTGAGTACTTTTCCATATTGATGCCAATCTGCTTTTTTGTTTTCTTGTTCGAAATCAATATGAATTTCACGCTCTTGATGAATCTTTTTTTCTAATTCAGCAAATGTACCATCATAAATAATATGACCATGATTAATGACAATGATGCGGGGACAAAGCTCCTTGATATCATCCATATAATGAGATGTGAGCAGTATGGTCGCTTGAGTCTCCTGATTGTATTGCTTTAAGAAAGCACGCATTTTCTTTTGTGATTGATAATCTAATCCGATAGTAGGTTCATCGAGAAATAGCACTTCGGGTTCGTAGAGTAGAGCGGCAATTAATTCACACTTCATTCTCTGGCCGAGAGACAATTGGCGTACTGGAGTATTGAGGCAATCTTGCACTTCGAGCAATTCTATCAATTTATTTAAGTGTTGTTGGTAATGTTTATCACTAATCTGATAAATGGTTTTATATAATTCAAAAGTATCCAAGGGTGGTAATTCCCACCAGAGTTGAGACTTTTGGCCCATGACCATACTAATTCTTTTTTTGAAAGCGATTTTCCTTTCCCAAGGTGTGTAACCGAGCACTTTAGTTTCGCCACTAGTTGGATATAAGATGCCACTCAGCATTTTTAGAGTAGTGGTTTTGCCAGCGCCATTTGGTCCCAAAAAACCAACAAATTCACCTTTTTGAATCGTAAAACTAATATCTTTTACAGCAGTGAATCGTTTTTTTACTTTTCCCCAAAATGTTTGTTTAACAAATGTTTTGGTTAAATCTTTTACTTCAATAATGGTGGCCATAGAAAAATTTGCTTGAATTTAACATACTGGTAAATACGAATGGTTGGTAGGTGAGTTACGCAATGAAGGCAGAGGGCAGAAGTAGTTCAGAATTTGAGTAATGATGCTTTTCCTATAATTTTCTCTTAAAGTTTGATATAATTGAAGGAAACAAAAACACATA
Organism: Candidatus Abawacabacteria bacterium; assembly: GCA_016207805.1. Taxonomy (NCBI): domain Bacteria; phylum Candidatus Abawacaibacteriota; species Candidatus Abawacabacteria bacterium. The sequence goes on from JACQZO010000011.1 coordinate 80,300, forward strand.
CCATGGCCAAGATTTTGATTGTTGATGATGAAAAGGCGATAGTACGAGCACTTTCTCTTAAATTGTCTCATGTCGGTTTTACTGTCAGCACTGCAGTAAATGGTGCAGAAGCATGGGAAAAACTGCAAAAAGATAGCTTCGACCTGATTCTATTAGACTTAGTAATGCCCGATCAGGATGGTTTTAGTCTTTTGACAGCTCTAAAAGAGAAAGCAAATACTACTAAAATTATTGTATTGTCTAATCTTACTCAAGAGGAAGATATCCAAAAGGCAAAAGATTTGGGCGCTACCGAGTACTTTATCAAATCAAATATTTCTTTGGCTTCGCTGATTGAATATATTAAGAAAATACTCACAGTATGAGATTTGATGATCAAAAAATAAAAGAAATTCTCATCCGCGAGAGCTATGTCACTGAAGAAGATATAAAATCAGCTGAAACATATGCTGCTGATCGTCATGGTTCAATTATCGATTATCTGCTACTCAATCAGCTCATTACCAAGGACCTTCTGGGCCAAGCAATAGCCGAAGATTATGGCGTGCTCTATACTAATTTGCATGCTAAACCATTGACTCAAGCCCAAGTCACTTTAATCCCTGAATATCTTGCTAGGAAGTTGCGCGTGGTCTTGGCCAAACAAGAAGATGAAACGTTCATCTTGGCTACTGACAATCCTAAGCAAGCAGATTTGCTCCCAGAATTGCAAAAGCTTTTCCCTCAAGCTAAGAGTATGGTTGTTACCTATTCTTTGTCTGAGGATATAGATGCTGCTTTGGAATATTATAATGAAGCACTCAGTACGCGCTTCATCAAAATCTTGCAAAGTGATGCTTTGATTGCACCAGAAATTATTGATGCTATTTTCTTAGATGCAATTTTGCATCGTATTTCTGATATTCATTTTGAACCTCAGGCTAAAGATGTATTGGTCCGTTTTCGTTTGGATGGTATTTTGCATGAAGTGGGTCGAATTCCTAAGGAGCATTATGAAAATGTTTTAAATAGGATCAAAGTGTTGGCCCAATTGCGCATTGATGAACACCATGCTGCTCAAGATGGTGCTATTCGTTATGTGAAGGGGGACCAGGCAGTTGATTTGCGTGTTTCGATAGTGCCGACATTAGAGGGAGAAAAGGTGGTGATGCGTCTGTTGTCTCAATATGTACGTAGCCTTAATTTGTCGGATTTGGGTTTTTCTGCTCATGATCAAGCTCATTTTGAAAAGTCTAGCAGGAAACCTTTTGGTATGATTTTAATCACCGGACCTACTGGTAGTGGTAAGACCACTACACTATATGCGCTTCTAAAGTTGCTACAGCATTCTGAAATCAATGTCACTACTATTGAAGATCCGGTGGAATATCGTATGGAAGGGTTAAATCAAATCCAGGTAAATCCACAGACCAATCTTACTTTTGCCAAAGGATTGCGCTCTATTGCGCGTCAAGATCCTGACATTATTCTAGTAGGAGAAATCCGTGATCAAGAAACAGCAGAAATTGCCGTGAATGCAGCTCTTACTGGTCATCTTTTGCTGTCTACTTTTCATGCCAATGATGCCGCTACTGCTATTCCTCGCTTTTTGGATATGGGAATTGAGCCCTTTTTGCTCGCTTCTACTTTGGAGTTGGTAGTAGCCCAACGTTTGGTGCGAAAGCTCTGTACAGCGTGTCGTTATAGCGTACAAGTACTAAGAGCAGATATCGAATTACTAGTACCACAGAGTAAGCACTACTTTTCTCATGAAGAAGAGACATTCTATCGGGGCAAAGGTTGTCATGTTTGCAATGGTACCGGGTATAAGGGACGTATTGCGCTCTTTGAACTCATTACTATTTCTCCTGATATGCAAGATCTTATTTTGCATCATCCCTCTTCAAAAGCCATTTGGGAAATTGCCAGAGCACAAGGATCACATACCTTATTTGAAGATGGTGTAGAAAAAGTAAAAAATGGCATTACTACTCTGGAAGAGGTATTACGGGTTGCTTCACCACTAATTTATGATGTCAAAGATCGCTAATAAGCGCTTTCATGTTGGTCACTTCTCGCGACTATTGATTGGTCATGAAAAAGATACTTTTATTGAAGATCTTTCTACTCTGCTTGATTCTGGTCTGGATATTTTATCCGCATTGGCAGGAATTGCTACCGAAATGCGCTCACCGGCGATGAAGACTCTTGTCATGGGCATGCATGAACAAATTAGTGCTGGCGTTCCTTTGTGGAAATCACTGGAACAGGCTGATATTTTTCCTTATCAATTCCTCTCTTTAATTCGTACTGGAGAAGAATCTGGGCGGCTGAATGAAAACTTGAAAGTAGTAGTTGCTCAGCATGAGAAGGATCAGATGTTTCAGGCAAAGATTCGTTCAGCAATGATGTATCCAGTGCTAATTATGAGTTTAACTTTTATTATTGGTATTAGTATCGCTTGGTTTATTTTACCTCGGCTAACGACAGTTTTTTCGCAACTCAAAATTGAATTACCTTGGACCACACGCGCATTGATTGCCATTGGTAACTTTCTTAGTGTTTATGGATTTATTGCTGTGCCAGCTTTTATCTTGTTTTGTATCAGTATTTTTTACTTGGTTTTCTATTATCGGCGGACGAAGTCGATTGGTGAATCTATTCTTTTCTTCTTACCGGTAATCAAGAAGTTATTGCGTGAAATGGAACTTTCGCGTTGGGGGTATATCATGGGTACTTTGCTCAATGCGGGTATCCCCGCGTTGGATGTGTTTAAAGCATTGACACGAGCCGCGCCCTGGTTGCGCTACCAAAGGTTTTATCAGTATGTCCATGATGAGGTCGAGCAGGGCAGTTCAATTTTTAATAGTTTTAAATCATATAAAGGATCGGAAAGATTAATTCCTCTTCCTTTGCAACAATTAGTAGCAGCTGGAGAGCATTCCGGCGCTTTGGCACAGAATATGCTAAAAATTGGTCAGGCCTTTGAAGGCAAAGTGGACAATACTACCAAAAATCTTACTGTTTTATTGGAGCCATTAATGCTTGTGATTGTGTGGTTGGGAGTAATTGGTGTTGCTTTGGCTGTAATCATGCCAATTTATCAATTAATTGGTGGCCTTAACGCTTAAGATGCAATGAAGAAGAAATCAGGTTTTACTATTGTTGAATTATTACTCTCTGTTGCCGTCATTATGATTTTTGCTGGGGTAACCTTGCCTCTGTATTATCGCTTGCAAATTCAAAGTGATTTGGATACTACCGTACACACACTAGTTCGTTCCATTCGTCGTGCTCAGATTTTGGCTCAAGCTGTGAAAGAAGATAGTAAATGGGGAATACGAATGAATGTAGGAGAAATAACGATATTCAAGGGGAACTCATATGCCGGGCGAGATTCTGATTTCGATGAAGTCTTTGCTATTCCCACTACTGTTGCCTTTAGTGGCCTGCAAGAAGTGACTTTTGCGAAATTCACTGGCAAGCCCCAACAAACAGGAACTATTACCTGTAGTACTAGCAATGCAAATAAATCTATTACACTCAATGCCAAAGGAATCTTGTCATATTAAATATCGTGGTTTTTCCATGTTGGAAATAACGATAGCAATCGCTATCTTAGCTTCTACTATAGCGGGGTTATTGACTGGTATTATTGATGCACAGCAAAGTACGGGGTTAATTGGGATTAAAAATCAGGCCTTGTTCTATACTGAAGAAGGTTTAGAGGCAGTACGCAATATGCGAGACAAAGACTGGAATAACTTGGTCGATGGTACTCACGGGTTAGTGGTGGCTAGTGGGCATTGGACTCTATCAGGTACTGCGGATGTGAATGGTCTCTTTACTCGGGAGATTAGCATTGCCACGGAAAGCGCTACCAAGAAATTGATCACTGCTACAGTTGCTTGGGAATTTGCCGGCAAAACAGGCTCAGTCAGCCTCAGTACGTACCTTACTAATTGGATGCCATTTTAAGTATGAAGAATAAAGGATTGTTTGGTTTTTCTACATTAGAGATTATGATCTATTTGGCGATGACTACAGTAGTGATTTCTTCGACGTCATTTCTTTTAATTCAATTTGTTCGCATTCAAATTCGTATGCAAGTGATTACTCAAGTAGAAGAGCAAGGTTGGCAAATTATGCATCTTATTACTCAAAATCTTCGCAATGCTGATAGTGTTAATGCTACACCTGCTGGTGGGCAGACACCATCATTAACTCTTGATATGGCTGATTCTGCCTTGGATCCCATGTCTTTTCATATTTCTGGCGGCACTTTCAGAATCAAAGAAGGCGGTGGTAGTCCTATCCCTCTTAGTACAGCTAATGTATTGCCCAGTAATCTCTCCTTTCGTAATTTGGCTGAAGATAATGATACTCCTGGTGTTGTGCAGGTTTCATTTACGTTAACGTATAACAACACTTCTGGTCGTCCGGAATATAATTATAGTAAAACTTTTTATGGCTCAGCTGCCGTTCGCAAGGTATTCTAAAGGATTTGTTTCTTTGATTAATGTTCTTGCCGTCACAGGTATTGGGGCCACTATTGTCATTTCTCTTCTTTGGCTTGCTTTGGGATCTTCTGATAATCATTTGCTTTTGCTTCGCTCCATGCAGGCGCGCAATGCTGCGACTGCTTGTGCTGAGGTTGCTTTGCAAGAAATTCAGAATACTACCACATATAGCGGCACCTATTCATTAACCATCAATGACATTGAATGTTCCTATACTGTAACCATAGGAACTGGAGAAGAACGTGAAGTAACCGCTTCAAGCACACATAATGGTGTTACTCGGAAAATAGAAATAGAGATTACACAAATTAATCCCACGATAATTATCTCTTCTTGGCAAGAGGTTGCAGACTTTTAGCAGCTTACCTATACTCGTTCTGTTTATTACTAATTTTCTTTCCATGAACTGTTTACGCAAAAATAAAGCAGGTTTTACACTGCTTGAAGTGTTACTGGTGGTAGCTGGTATTGCGATCCTTGCGGGTATTGTTATCCTAGCGATTAATCCTGGTAAACAGTTGGGTGAAACTCGAAATGCGCAAAGAAAAGTTGATGTTAATACAATTCTTAATGCTGTGTATCAATACAGTTTGGATAACAATGGCACATTGCCTGCTAGTGTCACTACCACTCAAACAGAAATTTGTAAGACTGGAGGGACATGTACTGGTTTGATTGATTTGACTGTTTTGACCACCAATGAAAAATATTTGACAGCTATTCCTACTGATCCTACTGGTTCTTCTACCAATGGAGCAGGATATGAAATCCTGAAAACAGCTAATGGACGTATCACAGTAGCTGCTCCTGATGCAGAATTAAGTGCTACCATTAGTGTAACTCGTTAAAGCAAGTTCTATTTTGTTTCAAAAGAGCTATGGAGATAAAAGCCATGGCTCTTTTTTTTATCTATTCTTGTGTGTTTGTTCCGTGGTATAATGGAGGGATATATTTTAATCAATGCGACTTTCTACCAAGGTAACAGTATTCATTTTTAGTGCGGCCATGCTGTCTACAGCTTTGGTAAGTTTTGTCACCTTTCAATTTACCCAAACAGCTCTGGAAAAAGTCATTGGTGATGGGCAATTAGACTTGGCCAGAAATACTATGGATAAGCTGGATCGATTTTTGGCCGATTATTATCAGTCGATTGAGCAAATTAGCTTGCAAGTGAAAGCTAATCCTGTTTCTCAAGATAGCCGTTCCCTGCAAGCGATGGTGCTCGCTACGGGACCATGGCAAGGTTTTTATTATCTGAATAAAGAAGGAAACGTTGTTGCGGTGCTCAATAATAGTCAGCCGTATGATCAAGTGAAGGCTCAGGCTGATCCTTTGATCAAGGATGCTATCATGAAGCAAAAGATACAATATTCAGATCTTTCTTTCGAACCACAGAGCCTGCCCACTCTTTTATTTGCGGCTCCAGTTAACGGCGATGAAGTGTTATTAGGCTCAATTGCCTTTGATCAAATTGGCGAAATCCTTAATCAATTGGATGATGCCAATGTGTTTTTATTCAATAGAGAACAGTACTTAATAGCAAGTAATCAATATGAATTAAGTATTCGCTTAGGTGTTGATCAGCTTGATTACGATCAGCTGGAGGCCGTATTTGCTGGTGTGAGTACCATTTTTACTGGTAATAATTTGTATCAAAGTATTTCCCAATATGAAGGTAATGCCTATCAGGCATTACTCACTGCTGTTCCGGAACGTGGCTATAAGGACTTTCAAGGAAATGGCTGGGCATTGGTTATTGAAAAGCCGACTTTGCTAGTTTTTCAATCAGCTCGGTTGCAAGCTATCCAGTTAGTACTGTTAATTGTTGCTTTGTTATTGATTGTTGCCGGAATTGTCTTGTTTCTGTTACGAAGATACGTCACTACCCCAGTAATTGGGCTTACTCGTATTGCTAGAGCTATTAATGCAGGAAACCTGCGGGCTCGGGCTTCGGTGCTGACCCGAGATGAGATTGGGGAATTGGCTCAGAGTTTTAATAATATGACTACTAGGTTGGCTAGAGCGTATCATTTACTTAGTAATAGGTTGAAAGAGATAAAAAAGAAGAATATCACTTTGGAACAATATAGTGATGATTTGCATCTAGCGATGAGGAAATTACGTAGCAGCAAGCAAGAAATTGCTCAGGCAAAGGGAAAGGTAGAGGCAATGCTACAAAGTGTTGGTGATGGAGTGATTGCCACCAATGCACAAGGGAAGGTTATTATGATCAATCAACAAGCGGCGACAATATTGAAGCTCAATGTCACGGATGTTGTGGGCAAAGAATGGTCACAGGTATTTACCTTGGTGAGTGAGAAGGGGAAGGTATTGGCGTGGGAAAAAGTGCCTCTTTATCAAGCTTTGGAGAAAAAAAGAACTATTACTACCACGCGTTATTCCTATCGACGTCAGGATAATAGTATCTTGCCTGCCGTGATTACCTCTGCGCCGATGTTGCAAGGTGATAAATTAATCGGCGCATTAGATGTATTTCATGATTTGACTGAAGAGCGTGAAATTGACCAAGCAAAAACAGAATTTGTTTCCTTGGCATCTCATCAATTGCGTATGCCACTTTCTATTGTTAATTGGTACACTGAAATGTTGCTCAGTGGTGATGCGGGAAAACTGACACCAGCACAAAAAGAATATTTAAATGAGGTTTATGAAGGTAATCAGAGAATGACCAACTTAGTAAATACTTTATTAAATGTATCACGTATTGAAACGGGTAAATTTATTCCTTCATTCCGTCCCACAGCATTGGATAAAGTCTTTCATGCAGCTATTACTGAGCTGCAGCCGCTTATCGATCACAAGAGCCTTAATGTTGAAAAAAGACTGGGGTTAGTACCTATGATTGATACTGATCCCGGACTAATCCAGATTTTGCTACAGAATCTGCTTTCTAATGCTATTAAGTATACGCCAACCCAAGGCAAGATTACTCTCAGAATGAGGCGCGATGGCAAGTATATTCTTCTGGAAGTGAGTGATACTGGTTATGGCATTCCTGCCATTGAGCAGAAGCATATTTTTACTAAGCTATTTAGGGCTAGCAATATCAAGGAAAAAGATACTGATGGTACTGGACTCGGTCTCTATATTGCTAAGGCAATAGTTAAACAACTAAAAGGCAAAGTTTGGTTTGAATCGCAAGAGGGGCGGGGGACAACCTTTTTTGTCCGTCTGCTCTGTAATGCTTGCTTAAAAGAGGAAAAAAAGCTGGTTGGATAATAGTGTGCTCAGCACTGTCCCTAGAATTAAGAAAGGTGTGAAGGGGATTTTGCTTTGGATTGAGGCCTTTTTATTAACTAAAAGTAGTATTGCGAAAAGGGCACCTAAGCAATAGGAGATGATAATGTTGATGCCAAATAGTGGTAAGGGAAGAGCAATAGCAAAAGTGAGTGCTAGATAAAAATCACCAATGCCCAGCCACTTTCCTCGGGATACTAGTATTTGAGTACCAAATAGAGCGAGAGCGATTATTAAACTCCAGAGCGTATTAATTGTGAGCAATCGATAGTCAAGTACAGCGATTAAAACAGCAGCTATGGCTGCTGATAGTAACAAGTAAGGAGAGATTTCCATAAAGAGTACGTCAGAAAAAGCAATAGCAATTAATGTACTAAAATAAAAAGCATATAAACTAAAGTCTGCTAATACTGCTGTAGAGAATGTAGCTTCGGTGAGAAAGGGAAATTTCAGAAAAAGAAAGACAAAGGTCAAACCTGTGGTTAATTCTAGTAAAGGATAGATACTGGCAATCTTTTTTTGGCAATAAGCACATTTACCTTGCTGCCAGAAATAACTGAGAAGAGGAATGAGATGTTGTACTTTTAATTGTTGCTGGCAATGAGGACACTCTGATCTCCCCCAGAGTAGGCCGGGCTTTTTGCCATGCGAGCGAGTGATGATTACACTGGTAAAGCTGCCGATCGCTAGACCGAAAAGAAAAATGAAGAAAAGAATAATTGTCAGCATTGGACTTCAGGAGAGAAAATTACAATCAGCATCATACACTTTTATCTAGCTAGTAAAAATAACTCTCTTTATGTTTGAGATGTAGCAAAAACAAACTGTATGTTTTGCAATACGGTGGCATTCTTGTTATTTTTGTGCTGCTAAAAAACGATATGCAATTTAATATTGAGGAATTCTTTGTTACTCCTGTAGGTGTTCGTTGTAGAAGAGAAACTGCTGGCAGTGGAGACTTCCCACCTTTTAGTCCAGCTATGGAAGTGAGAATTGCTATAGTCCAGGTTTTGCCAACGCCTGCAATAATGGATGATGCTAGTCCAGAAGAGCAATTCTTTGAGCATCAAAGAGCAAGCTATGGAGCAATGCTGTGATGAGTCGGCTATTTATTGATCACTATGACCAATCTTAAGAAAAGTATTCAAGAGGTAGTAAAAGAGCTTTTTCAAATTGAGCTGGATGATGTTGTCTTGGAATTTCCCAAAGAACTGAGCTTTGGTGATATTGCCTTGCCAATTGCTATGCAATTAAGTAAGCAAGTGAAAAAGAATCCGAGAGAAGTGGCTCAAGCCATAGTAGATGCTTTGGTTGGGCGAAAGTTGTCAGAAATTATTAAGTTAGAAATTGCTGGTCCTGGGTTTATCAATATTACCTGCTCGGTAGAATATTTATTGCATCAAGTAAATGAGGGATTTAAGGAATTGCAGCAAGAAAATAAAGATAAAAAGATTCTTTTAGAATACGGTGCCGAAAATATTGCTAAATCAATGACTGTTGGCCATCTGCGTTCTAATATTATTGGTCAGGCTTGTGCCAATATGTATCGTGCTCTTGGTTGGTGGGTAACTACTGATAACCATTTGGGTGATTGGGGTCTCCAGTTTGGCAAGCTGATTGTGGCGTATCGTTTGTGGGGAAATAAAGAGGTCATTGAACAAGATCCGATTAATGAATTGGTAAAACTCTATGTTAGATTTCATGAAGAAGAAGATAAAGATACAACGTTAACTGACAAGGCAAGAGAAGAGTTTGCGAAATTAGAAAAAGGGGATGAGGAAAGTAAGAATTTGTGGCAGTGGTTTTATCATGAGAGTATGAAAGAGTTTCATGAACTGCATAATATTTTAGGTATTCATCATGACACTGAGTTGGGTGAGTCATTTTATTCTCCTTGGCTGCATCATATTGTCGAATTATGTAAGGAAAAAGGGATTACCAAGACAGCGGACGATGGCGCAGTATACGTCGATTTTGGCAAAGAGAAGCCGCCTTTTTATATTCTCAAAAAAGATGGTTCTACACTTTATTCAACACGAGATATTGCCACTATTGAGTGGCGTCTAACTGAATATCCCGGGTTGAATCGTATGGTGTATTTTGTCGATTACTCCCAAAAACTTCATTTTGATTCGCTTTTTGCTACTGCCAAAATGTTAGGACTCTATTGTGATTTTACTCTTGCTTATTTCGGGCTTGTCCGTCTACCTGAGGGGAAGATGTCTACGCGTAAAGGAAATGTGGTTTATCTGCGCCAGTTAATTGCTGAAGGAATAGCTCGTGCTCATCAGGTGCTATTAGAAAAAGGAGTAGACTTGCCCGAGACAGAAAAGGACGCATTGGCTAAAATGATTGCCTTGGGTGCAATAAAATTTGGTGATCTAGTGCATAATCGCACTGGAGATATTACCTTTACTTGGGAAACGGCTATTAATTTCGAAGGAGATACAGCTACATATTTGCAATATACCCATGCGCGCATCAAAAGTGTTTTGCGCAAAGGTGAATATCAAGAAGTGGCCAATATCAAACCTGGGTATACCCTGCCTTTGGAACATCAATTATTGTCACTGCTGAGCAGGTTTCCTATTGTCATTGCTCGTGCTGCTGATGGCTATACACCTCATATATTAGCTCAATACTTGTTGGAAATAGCTGCTTTGTTTAATCAGTTTTATAATGATGTACCGGTGATTAGAGCTGAGAGCGAAGAGCTGAGAGCTGAGAGATTGTATTTGGTTGCCCAAGTGGCTAAAGTATTAAAAGTTGGTTTAGCTCTTTTGGGGATTGATGTGCCGGAGAAGATGTGAAAATTACAAATTACGGATTACGAATTACGAATGAGGCTCAGCGGGGGAGAGCTCGAATTAATCCGGACAGGTAATCTAGATTCTAGCTTCTAGATTTTAGATTCTCTTCTGTGTTATTAAGAATAAGTGCAATACTAATAGTTTAAGTTTTTTATGCGTAAGATTTTTCTCTCAACATTGATACTATTTTTAGTTTTTTATAGCTCGGTAGCTTGTGCTATGACTGCCAATCCTATTGTCTCTGCTTGGATTCCATCTTGGGATTTCATTGATGGGACTAATACCATAGTTAATAATGTGGATCTTTTTACTGAGATTAGTCCTTTTTGGTATTACCTAGAAGATAATGGCAATGTGATGCCTAGTAGTGGTTCGGAGAATAAAGAGTTTATTGATACTTTGCACAATTACGGTATTCGGGTAATTCCTAGTATTACCAATAGCTTTAAAGATGAACGAGCCTCACAGGTAATGGCTGATGATGCTAAAAGAAAAAAGTTTGTTACTACGGTGATGAATTTAGTCAAGAAAAATAATTATGATGGTATCGATATCGATTTCGAAGGCTTGAAATTAACTAACAAAGATAATTTTGTCATTTTGCTAAAAGATTTGGCTACGCAACTACATGCCCAAAATAAGTTTCTGACAGTAGCAGTACAAGCAAAAACATCCGATCCTGGTCCCTGGGAAACAGTGCAAGCGCAAGATTGGAAGGCAATTAGTGAAGCTGTCGATCGCTTTAGAATTATGGCCTATGATGAACACTATAGCGGCAGCCAAGCGGGGCCAATTTCTTCTACTCCATGGGTACAAAGCATCATGGATTTTGCTAAAACTCAAGTACCTGAAGAAAAGTTAATTCTAGGCTTGCCTTTGTATGGCTATAACTGGGGCGAAAAAGAAAAAACCTATGCAGTGACTTTTAAAGATTTGCAATATCTACTGAAGAAACATAATCCCAGTATTCAATGGGATGAAGTTGGTAAGGAACCATTTATCGAATACGACAAAAAGAATGATGAAACTCAAGTCTCCGACATGAGAAAGGTATATTTCCAGAATAAAGACAGTATTAGTAGTAAGTGGAATGTGGCTAAGAAGTATCCTCTATCTGGCTTGATTTTTTGGCGACTGGGTGGAGAAGATGAAAGTGTTTGGCAATATTTACGAGAGGAAAAAACAGCGCTACTAAAGACAGGCGAGTTCAGTGATGTCACTACAGAGCATTGGGCATATAAATATATTCAAGTATTGCGCAGCAAAGGCTTGAGCCAAGGGAATAATAATCAATTTTATCCAGAAAAAGGCCTGACTAGAGCTGAAGGATTAAAGATTGCTTTACTAGCCGGCAATATTCCCAAAACCAATTATCCGATTGTTGCTCGTTTTAAAGATATTAAAAAAGGTGATTGGTTCGAACACTTGGTGCAAACAGCCAGAGCTCGCTCAATTGTTAGTGGCCAAGGAGATAATTTCTTGCCGCATAAGTTTTTGAGTCGCAGTGAGGCGGTAAAAATCATTGACCGTAGTGGCGGTACCAAAGTACCCAAAGAGATTGAACGTCCGCATGATGTTATTACCCGAGCAGAATATGCCAAGCTAGTAGCCGTTGGTTTTCGTTGGGGACGATAGTGATTGGCTAACAGCATTACCAGCGAGGACGATGGTTGGTAGTGCTAGTTGATAATGCATGACAAATTAGCTTAGGTTATCGACCATTCCCTCCATTGTCATACCAAACTGGATTTGGTATCCAGCTAAGACAATGTCACCCTTAAAACTACAAGTTACTCTATAGCACTATTGTCCCTGCTGGGTACCGGATCTGGGTCCGGTACGACAATCGGGGAATAGTTGTTAACTCAGCAGATGGATCAGTTATTATCTGCCATGCTACAAGTGTGATCAAAGCATGTTTTTCGCGGTTGTGTTGTCGATCCGTTTTTGCTCGAGAACACTCTATGTTAGGATGGGTGAGAATTATTGTTGCTATGAGAAAAAGTGTGATCGGTTTGCTATGGGTATTAGCTTTTTCCTGGTTTGTTCCAGTTAGTTGGGCAGCAAATTTTCCTGACGTTCCTCCTTCGCATAGCTTTTATAGGCAAATTCAGTTTTTAAAAGATCGCCAAGTTGTTCATGGCTTCGCTGATGGTACTTTCAAACCTGAACAGTCGATTACCCGGGGGGAGTTTTTGAAAATGTTGATGGGGATTGTTGGTTATACCAATTTGCCTTTGGTAACGGAAAATCCTTTTCCAGATGTGCCCAAAAATGAACCGCTAGCGCCTTATATCAAGCGGGCTGCTGATTTAGCTATTGTCCAAGGTTATGATGATGGTTTATTTCGGATGAATAGATCAGTGAATAGAGTAGAAGCTTTGAAATTACTCTTGCTAGTGAATCGCATTTTACCAGCACAATTGCCGCAGAGGCCTAATTTCTCTGATGTTAATAGTAATCTATGGTATTACCCTTTTGCTAGTTATGCTTGGGAGCATCATTTATTTGCTGTCCCAGCCAACACCATGTTGAAGCCTGGGGAGTTTATGAACCGGGCTTTGGTGGCGGATTTATTATATCGTTTTTATCAAGATCGGCCGGATTTATTACCGGTAATACCAACAGCACCATTGCCGACATCATCAACAACTACTAATAATACTTCATTGCCCAGTCCTTCTCCTTCTTTGGGAACGAACTCTTCAGCGCCAGCTAACAACGCTCGATTGATCAGTGCTATTCGTCTGGATATAGCCCCAACTTCCTTTACTAGTCCATGTCCGACAAATATTGATGCTTTAGTGACTGTTGCTGTGATGAGCACTACTAGTGGAGGAACTGTCCGATACCGTCTTCTCGATAATGGTGTGCCGGCAACTGCGGAGACTACGATTACTATTCCGGTAGGAATGGTGGAAACTAATTTTACTATTCCAGTGCGTTATGCTTCTACCTTAGGGGTTGGTTTGCATGTTTTTAATCTGGAAGTTCTTGCGCCAGTGCGTATGATTTCAGAAGCGAAGACCATGAATTTTGTTTGTCACAATAGTATTACCAATACTGAATTAACTATCGCACCCAATACCATTTTTCAGTGTGGCAGAGACAATATGTATACGGTTAGCATGGGGCTATCCTTAGATGGCAGCGGCTCAGAAGGTACTGTGAAATATTACTGGCAGCATAATGATGGCAGACGAGTTGGCCCATTTGAAGCTACCTACGGTGCTGGTGAAACACAAATGAATATTCCTGACTATCAATGGACCATTGCTCATGCTGCCGCTAATGGTGAATACAGTTTGTTATTTTTTGCTATTCTTCCTAATAACATGAGTAGTACACCGATTACTGTTACTAAATCTTGTCACTAAACTCTATGCCGCAAAAGTTTATTATCACTACTGGTGGGGTTTGTTCTGGTTTGGGAAAGGGGATCTCTGCTGCATCTATTGGTACTATTCTCCAAGGTATGGGGTATAGCGTTTTCCCAATGAAGTTTGACCCTTATTTAAATTTAGATCCTGGTACCATGAATCCTTTTCGTCATGGTGAAGTGTTTGTAACTGATGATGGTGCCGAGACAGATTTAGATTTGGGTCATTATGAGCGCTTTTTAGATATTGCACTCAATCGTTATTCTTCAGTGACTACCGGGCAAATCTATACCCGTATTTTCGCTCAAGAAAGACGGGGAGAGTACTTGGGACGAGATGTGCAAATTATTCCTCATGTTACTGATGAAATTAAACGTACTATTCATGAAGCTGCGGAACAAAGTCAGGCTGATGTGGTGACTGTGGAAATTGGTGGTACAGTGGGCGATATTGAGGCAGAACCTTTTTTGGAAGCCTTGCGTCAATTGAGAGAGGATGTGGGAGCAGATAATATTTGTTTTGTTCATGTAGTTCTTGTGCCCTATCTTTTGGCTTCGAAGGAATTGAAGACCAAGCCTGCACAGGCATCAGTTCGAGATATGCGAGAAGTGGGATTACGGCCTGATATTATTATTGCCCGGGCAGATTATCCTTTGCCGCAAGAAATCCTAAAAAAGATTGCTTTTTTTGCCAATGTGCCTGAGCAAGCGGTAATTCCTGCGGTTACTGCTGAGTCCATTTATGCCGTACCTTTAGAGTTCGAGAAAAGTGATTTGGGCCTTACTATCAGTCAAAAGTTACACTTGTCTTATCATGAAGTGAATTTACGCAAGTGGGAAGCTTTGCAAGTGGCGAGGAAGAAAGCGAAGAAAGTAAAAAAGATTGGATTAATTGCCAAATATGCTGGTTTTGATGATGCCTACTTCAGTGTCATTGAAGCTATTCGGGCAGCAGCCTGGGCTGAAGGTATTAAGCCTGAGATTATTGGTGTTAATGCTGAAGATATTGAAAAACATGGAACTATGGTACTTGAAGAGCTTGATGGAATTATCGTCCCCGGTGGCTATGGCAAGCGTGGAACTGAAGGGAAAATAATGGCGGCTCAATATGCTAGAGAAAAGAAGCTTCCTTACCTTGGCTTGTGTCTTGGTATGCAAATGATGGTGGTGGAAGCGGCGCGAAATCTACTAAAATTGAATCAAGCTACTTCTGAAGAGTTTGATCCGAAAGCAAAAGATTTAGTTATTCATTTGATGGAAGCACAAAAAGGAGTTACTGATAAAGGTGGTACTAATCGCTTGGGTCTCTACTCTTGCCAGCTCATGAAAGGGACAAAAACGCAGCAAGCTTATAAGAAGAGCAAATTAGAAGAGAGACATCGCCATCGGTATGAATACAATAATGCCTATCGAGATCAATTGGAGACTGTAGGGCTAATAGTTGCCGGGATTAATCCTGACTTGGATTTAGTGGAAATAGTAGAAATCAAGGATCATCCTTTTATGGTTGGTTCTCAATTTCATCCCGAATTTTTATCTCGACCGACAAAACCTCATCCACTCTTCGCCGGTTTTATGAAAGCAATTGCTGATTAGCGATAATAATTTGCCTCTTTGCTCTTTGCTCTCTACACTTCTAGAGATATTTGTAATTTTTTATGTCTGTATTTTGTGATTTAGCAGAAATAACTGTGGAAGCTGGAAAAGGAGGTAATGGTTTAGTGAGCTTCCGGCGAGAAAAGTTTATTCCTTTTGGTGGCCCGGATGGTGGCAGTGGGGGATATGGTGCGGATATTTATTTTCAAGCTGATCCCAATATCAATACACTTACTGATTTTCGCACTCATAAACTATTCAAGGCTGCGGATGGGGAAAAAGGCGGTGCCAATAACTGCTCAGGAGCCAATGGCGAAGATCTGATCTTGCCGGTACCAGTGGGTACGGTGGTAAAAGAAAATGATAAGGTGATTGCTGATTTGTCCTATCCCAATCAATTGGTGCGCATTGCTGCCGGCGGTCGAGGGGGCTTTGGGAATGCCCATTTTATCTCTTCTGTGCGTCAGGCCCCCAAGTTTGCCGAGCTCGGAGAAGATGGTGAGAAAAAACTGTTAACGTTAGAGTTGAAATTAATTGCTGATGTGGGATTGGTTGGGTATCCTTCCGTTGGCAAGTCGACGTTGATCTCAGTTATATCTAATGCTAAACCCAAAATTGCTGATTACCCTTTTACTACGCTGATACCTAATTTAGGAGTAGTCCGTTTTGCTGATTTTGATTTTGTGGTCGCTGATATTCCAGGATTAATTGAAGGTGCTCATCTTGGTAAGGGATTGGGTACGGAATTTTTACGGCATATTCAACGTACACGGGTACTGGTTCACATTTTAGATGTGCAACGTATGGATATTGTGGCTGATTATCATGCTATTCGTCATGAACTAGCGACTTTTGATGCTGAATTGGCTAAAAAACCAGAAATCGTGGTCTTAAATAAAGTAGATACTATTGATCCGGCAGCGATTGAGCTATTGATACAGGGCTTGCTAGAGGCGCAAATTGTACCTACCAAAGATGATGTTTATGCCATCTCAGCTGCTGCTCATCAAGGTTTGAAGCCATTACTTTATAAAATTGGAGCAATGTTGAAGGCTCTGCCCAAAGTTCATTTCGAAGAAATGCCTACCGTATCTGCGGATGAGATTGCTATTCTGAAGCCTCATTTGGCAGAAGGTGCGCGGACATTTTTTGTCGAGAGAACTGGGCCAGAAGAAATCGTGATTCGGGGTAAGCGTTTGGAACAAATTGCTAATATGACCGATAGTTCTAATCCAGAAGGTATGCTGCGCCTCTACGATATTTTTAAAAAACTTGGTGTCATGCGTATTTTGCGTCGGGAAAAAGGAGATGATAAAACTAAGGTGCTTATTGGTAAATTGGTGATTAATTATTCAGATATACCGTTTCAGCTATGATTGTCATTGTTGGTTTGGGTAATCCAGGGAAGGATTATCAATATACTAGGCATAATGCTGGGTTTCTCTGTTTAGATGCTTTGCAAACAGCTTGGCAGTTTCCGCAATTTCATAGTGATAAACATTTTCAAGCAGAAATTGCTAAGGGGAAAATGCATGATCAGGATATTTTGTTAGTGAAGCCGCAAACTTTTATGAATCTTTCCGGGCAAAGTGTTTTGGCTGTGCAGCAGTTTTATAAATTACCAGTAAATCATTTTTGGCTTGTCTATGATGAATTGGATTTGCCGATAGGAAAAGTTCGTATTCGTAAAGATGGTTCTAGTGCTGGGCATAATGGTATCAAGTCTATTATTGCAGCCTTAGGCTCTGATCAATTTTATCGTTTTAGAATTGGGGTGAAGCCAGAACATTATCAACCGGGTATGGAAAGACAAAGTACCGTATTAGAAAGATTCTCTGTGCAGGAAGAAGAACATTTGTTCAATGTCTTTGGCGAAGTGCAAAAAGCAATTGAAAAAGAATTAATAACCATTCCTCAAATATGATTGAAGTAGAATTGCGCAGTTTTTTGAATGAAGAACAATATCAAGCGTTGCTAAGCTACTTTCAGGAACATGGGCAATTTGTTAACGAAGAAGAACAAGAAACGCATTATTTTGATTGTGACCAAGACTTGCGGATTCAAAAAAGTACTAAGGGAGCGAAAGTCTGGTTAAAGAAAGGGAATATGCATGATGCAGCCCGAGAAGAAATTGAAATCAAAGTTCCTGCTGACGATTTTGCTAATTTAGCAAAATTATTTGCCGCATTGAACTATGGTGTGAAAGTAAAATGGCTACGTAAACGCTATACTTTTTCCTGGCAAGGAGTAAGTGTAATGTTGGATTATACCAAAGGTTATGGCTGGATTATTGAATTAGAGAAATTAGTGACCGAGGGACAGGAAGTAATCGCCCACGAAGAATTACAAGAAAAGCTTAAAATTTTAAACATTTCTGTAAGTAGCAAAGAAGAGTTCGAAGATCGATATCAATACTACTTGGCGAATTGGCAACACCTTATTGCTGATTAGATCGCTAATTCAATGGCCGGAATAAGACGAATGTCAGTGGCTTTTTCCCCTCTGTCAGCAGGGGCGAAGGTTAGTTTCTTACCTTCACAAAACATACCAGCTAATGGTATTGCTGGATTTTTCTCTACTTGTTCAGCATTGAGCACTACTAAGGTGAGAGTATCTAAAGGTAGGTCGGAAAGTAGATCAAGTAACCTAATACTTAAGGCAGCGCGAACACTACTGACTGTGCTGAGCCCCATTGCTTGATACTTTTTCAATAGGCCAATCACTTGTGTGTCGCTGCTCTTTTTATGTTGTTTTTTATGATCAAAAGGTATTTTCCCTGTCTCGACAATCATGCCTTGCCATACCAATTCTTCTTCTCTGCCATTATTCCACAAGTTATTATCACTAAAGTTGTGCATATAGGGAGCCAGTGCAGCTCCAAACTTCTTAACCAATGCTTGGATCATTGCATCGCGGCTTATTGGTGGGATAAGGATCAGTCGGCTTGCTCTAAAGTCTTTTGTGCGGGCTAATATTTCTGGTGTCACTTGTGCTGCTATGTGCTCCCAGGGGGGAATCGAGGTAATATCGATGCCTAAAGTCTGCCACAGGTGAATTGCTTGGTTATATTGTTCCTGATATCTCTCTAAGGGGGACAATGATAAGGCGAGTGCTTCTCGGGTAGCTGAGACATTATCTTCTCCCCTACGGGGTACTTTACCTTCGATTTCTTCTGGTCCCTTTTTTATCATTTAATTAAGCTAATCCGTTAATATTAACTGAATTAGTATCCCTTAACAATGCTTAGGTATTTACTTTTGCTTCAATAATGAAAGCGCCACAAATGTTCTTGTGCTTTGCTAATTCCTATTCTGCTAGATCGCTGGAAAGTTGTAATCTTTTTGTCGGTGCTTTCGATATATAAAGGTGGGCAAGTAAGTGGCATGCCATCATGCTTGGTAGTAAGTCCATAAGCCTGGCAGACTTTTCCAGGACCATTGGTGAGCTGCTTTGGTGATGTGGTCTTTGTGCTTTTTCCCAGAGAACGATTGCTGAGCATAATATCAGTACCAAGTATGGGGATAATGGATCTAATGAGGATCGCTGAAGGAAAATGCTCTTCTTGAGTAACCACGTTTAAGCAATAATACATGCCATAAATGAAATAAATATAAGCAAAACCAGCCGGACCAAACATAATCCGATTTCTTTGATCCAAACCTCGAGCACCATGGCTAGCTAAGTCGTCGCTACCAATATAGCTTTCTACTTCATTAATTTCTCCTACCAATTTCCCTTGAGGGCTCTCATATACTAAATATTGGCCCAGTAATTCTTCAGCTACCAATAAAGTGGGTCTAGCATAAAATGATGCTGGCAGAATCATAAAGTTTGCTATTTCCTACCGCAAACTCTAATCACAGCTAAAGACTTTGTCTAATGCGTGGCCTTTATCTGATGGCTCTTGCTAAGGCATCGCGCTGGCGCTGTCTTATTTGTTCTTCACGTTGACGATAGTAGGCATCTAGTCTAGCTCTAGCCTCGGCTTTCAACGTATCAATGCGAGCTAGTCTTGCCAAAGCTTTTTCTGCTTCAGTTGGTGCTCTACGTGATCTGTCCTTGTTGTTGTCAGGTAGTGATAGCGATGATGATTTATCACTAGCAGCCAATTGATCTAATGCCTGGTAAACTTCATTGTTCTGTTTTTGGTGGGATGTTACTGCTCTAGTTTCAGGTGAAGAGGCGTTTTGTTGTCTTGCTTGGTAGGTAGGATAATAACCAATTGAATTGGAGTTTGTTACCATAGAGTCACTCAAAGCAGAATTAGCTTGATTAGTCTCTGATGGTGAAATTCCTGTTGTTGGTGTTTCGGTGCTCGCTGTTGGTGCAGTTGGTACTTTAACTTGAGCATGACGATGAACAGTATTTAGCTCTGGTGCTCTAATAGTAACGGACTGTACATTGCTACTACCAGGAAGATTAAGACTGATCGAGAAATTGTGATCTTCACCTACACTTCCTAAATATGCTACGGCTACTTGTTCCCGATTGTTTTTTGTGTGTAATTGATCGACTTGATTTGCTAAACGGTGACCAATATTACTGGCTAAGTAATCTAGTTCACCTGGAGAAAGCGGGGCATTGTCATACATGCGTCGTAATACTTCTTTTCCTTGATCATTGTGCAGAGCGGCATTGATGCCTCTTTCTACACTGGCATTCCTACTTTCTTGTTCTGACAAACCTGCTCGTACAGAGCCGGTTGCTTCGAAGTATTGCTCTTGTGCCTCTACTATTGAAGGCGCTTCATTGGCATCAATGTCAGTAGCAGGTTGAGGAGCTATTACTGTTGTCGTTGCTATGTCAGCGTTTTGTTCCTGGTTTTTTTTGCTACTGATACCAAGTCCACCTAATATACCCAAAAATCCCGCTAGAGCGGCTGTAGCAAACCATCTATTTGCTACTTTTGGTTTTTGTGCCGATGTTTTTTTGACTTCAGCTGGTTTGTCTGCGCGTCTCTTCAACCAGGCTTTGGCTTTTGTTAGCCACCCTTTTACTCCGCCCCTGCTCTCTTGCTCTACTACTGGTCTTTCCGCCATGACAAATTTGCTACTTTCTGGCTCTTCTTGAGCAACTGTTTCTGGACCAGAAGTATTTGTAGTTCCGCTAAAGGTAATCTCTGGCAAACTCAATGGCTGATAAGTGCCGTTTCTCACTTGAATTAAGTAGGAGAGATTATCCACTATCATCCCTACTTCGAAATGAATAAGACTTAATGTAGTTGCCGGCAAATTATTGCGGGCAGGAATATTTTTTATTAAAGCGTCTCGTAAGGTGGTGGCGAGCTGTTGGATGTCAGGAGCAGAAAGTTGGCCGGCTTTGATAGCGACAACCGCCTCTTCAATAGAGTTATCAGCTGGTAAACTTGCCAATCTGCGTAGTTCTCTATAGTGCTGCAGTAATTGATTAGCATAGAATTCTTGCCCATTAAGCTGGGGTAATGGCCTTGTGTTTCGTGCTGTGGTAAATTCAGCTAAGATCGGTTTCCAGCCATTATCATACCGAACAGTTTCGACAACTGGTTCATTGACTTCTTTTGTCGCTACGATGCTTTCAATATTTTCACCTAGCTTTGCCGATAATCCAGTTTGAGTACCCAACATTGCTGAAGGTGAGACTGCTTCCATTCGTTGGGTTGTATTGCCTGAGGCTATATCCACTGATGCTTTTGGTTCTGCGATTCGTAAAGCAATAGTAGTGGCAGGATTTTGCTCTCTGATACTGCGTCGTATTCTTTGAGTAGAAGCTAATGCGTCGCTAATTGCATTAGTAAATCTTCGCGTATTGGTTAGGGACGCAATTGCTCTAATCCTTTCATCAATCCGGCTCAAAACAGTAGCAAGCCGTGCCGGTGTAATGGTCGCTTGGGTGAGCTCATCTAACACTCCTATGGGAGAGAAAAACGCGAAAGGAGGCTTATGTTCCTCAGCGACTTTACTTATTGTCTGGAGACAATCAGCAATGATTTTGATTTCTGTACCATACACAAGTTCAGCATCTCTTGAGGGCTGATCAGGTGTAGTGATCTGTCGTAGTGTGTTTCTGATAGCAGATCCTGCTGCTATGGAGGGTCGTGCTGGTGTGGCTGGACGAACACCACTTTGGACGCCCTCATCTAACAACTTTAATCCTTCTTGAGCCATATTTTATTTTTGTATTCTTCTTATTATACCTCTTTTTTTATCCTCTGCTAATGGGCCTGGCCATATACACGCAATATTGCTTGGATAAGCGTGGCGAAAAGTGGTGGCAAGGGCACAGGTCTAACCCAGTCACTATTGCCAATAATATAGCTTACTGATGCGCCTTTTGCTCGTGAATGAGTAATTTCACCAAATGTGATTGTTATTCTTAGTGCGTCAGCTAGTATGCTGACCTGAAATAATTGGCTTTTTTCTCCTGAAGCAGTAATTTCTTTGGGAACAAATAGGAAGTAGTTGGCTTTGCCCTTTGTTGTGGTCATGGCGATTTTTTGGAGGCCTTGTACTAAGATTTCCCAACGGCTCATTCGCCAATCATCCATTACTACGCTAGTTGTTGTCCGTCTTTCTTTAATGACAGCCTGTAAATTACTAAATGCGGCCCGTAATTTTACGAGGCGTGTAAGACGATGATGCACAATCTCATCAACTTGTTGTCTAGCACTATTGGTAGCCACTATTAATAGTGCTTCCACTACTTCTTTCAGCAGAAAGTTTAGGGCAGGAATTGCTTGGGGGGCTTGATGAAGTTCTTCAGCTTCAGTATCGATACTGACTTGTTGAGCCCTGAGATTAGCATCCGTTCTGACAGTGATCAGTGGATCAGAGGTTCCAATTGGTTCTGCTCGATACAATACGCCAGGGACCATTCCTGTGCCCAGAATTAATGTGTGATTGTGCGACGGTGTCTTAACTTCAAGGCGTTTTCTTTCCCGAGCAAGCTTTTCTAATATAGCTGTGACTTCCTCTTCTAGGGGAAGTGGTGGGGGAACTACATGCAAG
The DNA here is from genome assembly GCA_016207805.1 of Candidatus Abawacabacteria bacterium. Taxonomy (NCBI): domain Bacteria; phylum Candidatus Abawacaibacteriota; species Candidatus Abawacabacteria bacterium. Next base: position 102,825 of record JACQZO010000011.1, read on the forward strand.
CTTGTCCTCATAATTCTAAAATACTGGCCATGAGAGTTGTTGAGCTAGTTCCATAAAGAAGCAATAAAACCGCTCAATCTTTGACGCAAAGTCTTCGATGGTCTTTGCTCATCAAGGTTATGAATGATGGTGTGAGCTGCTCGCGAGTCTACCCAAACTTTTCGGTCAGTAGTCGTCATAGCGCGATATTCAGCAGATGAAGGATCAGCGTAGCGTGTTTTAGGAGCGGTTCTTCTACCACCAAACCAATTACTTACTTTATGCCAGAGATTTTGTAATCTTCCTCTCGATTGGGGACGTTCTGTCTTAGGCTGATAATTAAGAGCATGATTGTACCTCGTAGAGCCTGGCTCTAAGTAGAGTGTACTTTCTCCGCCTTTTTGCAGTGTATGTCTAGGATTTTGAGGGCTTCTAGCTGTACGACGGCGCAATTCATCGGCTAAGCTATAGGCTGACGCATATGCTTGCTCCGCAGGGATTACAGCTGGAACGGTTTCGCCTGATGGTGAGGCAATGACTTCTTGGCCCTCTGACTCAGATCGATTTTCTAAGATAATTGTGCGCAGGCGAACTCTACGAGCTCTGGCTTCCGTATTAGCAGCATCTTTTCCCTCAGTGACAGAATTAAAATGGATAACACGCTGCTCACCGCGGCGAGTGACTTGTACCAAGTTAAAGCCTCTGGATCCATCTTGATAAAGGGTGAATTGGTCGCCAATATTGGTATGTCTGGGACCCACTGGATCATCAATACGATCTAAAGATACGGGACTTTTAGCTCTTTGACTTGCCCAATAGTCAGCCACAGCTTCTGGGGAGAGGCCGCTCGTTAAACTACGATTTCTACGCAACATTGTCTGTACTGCAAACTGTATATTGGCTTGGTAACCATGCTGTACAGCAAAAGTATCTACTCTAGTGCCAAATGTTGGTGCAGGGCTAGGCAGTGATGGTGGTGCTACTGTCGGAAGAGTTGGTGACGGCACAGCTACCACTATATGATCCTCACTGACATCTTCTAAGAGTGATGAATCTAAGTATGGAATTCCAGCATCAGCGACGCTAGCATTATGCTGATTTGTAGCTGAGGCAGTGCCAGCATCCATGCTGCTAAGTGACATTGTAGTACTTCTATGTGTTCTATTACCGCTCGCGACTGCAGGTAGAGGTTCACTTCTATGAGCGTTTACGGTAAGTCCTAAGTCTAAGGCTTGAATGCCCAGTGCACCTACTAGTGCTGCTAAAATAGCTCTTCTATGTTGTCTCGCAGTTGCTAGGACTTTCTTTCCGGTGATGCGATTTTCTTGGGCAATGTTAAAATTATCTATTGCCATTGCCATCTGCTCAAGAAAAGTGGTTCTAGCTGTATCATCATTAAGGCGGGGGGATTTCTCTGTTAAGGTACTATTCACTTTTCTTAGTGCTCTGGTTTCCGATCTAGTTGTCGCTTCTACCGAAACTAACTCAAAAACATCTTGAGTCGGAAGCACTTGATCTCTCTGTTCTCTTATGAACCTTACAGATAAATTATAGGTTCTTTCACCAACCATTAATGGTACCACTAATACATCATGCTTGTTGGTTGCCAAAGTAATAGGAGCTGGGGCCACTGTTATTTGATATGTTTTTGTTCCTCTAGCCACCCTGTCGACGGCGACTTCTGTATTCTGATTAATGAGCCCGATAATTCGTGGAGAACAAGTGGCAATAATTAGTTCTAGGGTTTTATTTCTAGCTATGATATTCCCTTCAACAAGTATTCTTAGCCAATGATAGAGAGGGAATACTGGTGAAGATAAGTTTTGGGGATTGTTGATAACGGTTTCAATTGCCTCTTGAGTGCTAGTATGTCGATCACTTAATTTTCCAGAAGCTAGGTTCTTGCGTAGTTCAGCAAAACTCTCTGCTTGGCGAAGTTTAGCTAAATATCTTTGTTCACCAGCAGTAAGATCTTGTGAATCTACACTGAAAGACTTTCCTATCACCTGTTCTTTAATTTCAGGGAACATCTGTGATTCACACTCTGTCATTACCCCTCGCAGTCGTCTTTCTAACCAATTTGATAAATGAAAAATAGCTAAGGCTACAGGAGAATAAGTACCACTGTCTCGTTTTGCGTCTGGCTGTCGAACCAATGCCATTGGTACGTCTCTCTGGAATAAGTCATGTAAATTTGTCAGTTCAGCATGAAAACCACTGAGCAATGTTGTACATCTCTCACGTACGAATCTGTTGTTTGGATTTTCATCAATCTGTCCTAAAGCGCCTGATGCAACCGTTAGTAACCTGTCAAACCATTCAAAACTTTGTATCTCAGGAAAGGAGATAAGTTGAGCCTCAATTGCTGGTTGGGTTCGTTGATCCACATTAGTAGTCATATATGTCTCTATAAATAAAAATAAATAGTAATATAATTGTGATTATTTGAGTTGTCAATTTCTAAAATAGCTTGTTTAGCCACTTTCTGGCTATGCTTCTTGCTGAGGTTAATAAATTAGCCCCCTTCTGCCACCAAGCTGCTGAACCAGCATTTTCTTTCTTAGTTGATTTGTGAGGATTAAGTAGCGTAACAATAGATGCTTTCGTAAGAGGCTGGCCTTGCAGTGACTTATCTCTTGCTCTTATGACTTGTAAAGTTTTGTAGCCATTTTTGTCTAGGCCGTAGCGAACTGTAAATTCTATGGCTGGTAGACTCCGATATGTAATCTCTGGCCCTTGCTCAGTAAGAATGCGAACTTGATACGTGTCATCAGTGGTATTGGTAACTTGAATATGGGATACAGTAGTACCAGAAACATATGAAATGTATTGCTGTACGCTTGCTGCTGTATTGTATTTTGGTGCGGCCAATTTAGGATCGGTGGCAATACGGATAAAACTTGATAAAGTGAAACTATGGCCATGGTCAGTTTCAACTAAAGGTTCAAAACCATCATGCAACGCAATATTTTTGATAGTAACAGTGTTTTTCGCTCCTTCACTGGCATAAGTAGTTATCGTTGTACCTAGCAATGGACGGATAAAGTATTTTCCTGCTAAATCCGTTAGTTCTTGGCATTGTTGAGCAGCATGAAGATACGCTCTTCCACCGCCAAAGCTGGCCAACTGATGAAATTCAGTGCTTGTTAGGATAGGATTTAATACTGCTACAGCTTTAGTATGATCTGCATGAAAACGTCGCAATGCTTTTAGTGCTCGTAAGGGATCAAATGTTCTGCTCAACTCAGTGATATCTGTGCTCACAGAATCATAAAGAGCTTTCATGTGTGCTGTTAGGATTTCTTGACTTTCTCCTGCTTCAATCAAAGCTGCTCGAGTTGCAGCTCTGGAAATGCTCAGCTTCTCTGCGTCTCTATTGATGACGAGATTGTCTAATCCAGTAGTAGTTGGTTTCTCAGGGCCAAAAGTATCAATCATATAATTTCAAAGAGAAAGTAATATACCACTTTTCTTTAATTTTGTCTGGTTTTGTATCTGCTGGAGTGAATTAAGGCTTGGGGAGATGAGTTTGTTTCAATTGGGTAGCTGTCTCTTTTCTCCTGGTGTGACCATGTTCAGCTCCATTTGTGAGAATAGATGGTAAACTTGTCATTGTTGCCTGACTAACAGCGTGAGAACTGCTACTAAGTTCTTCTACGCAGCTAGGACTTAAAAAGGCTATGCCCAGACCCAGTGCAGCAAAAATACGAGGTGAGCGTACAGATGATTGTGCTTTTCTTCTGATGTGCGAACGTTGTCGCGCCTGTTCTGCGTGAGTAGCTAATGATTGGGCGATCTGTTCAATGTGACATGGGGTGAGGCCGACATATTCAGGTTTTTCGGGAGTGAAGTTTGAATTGAATTGAGAACAGATTGGTATTTCACCGTGCACTATTTTGACAATATTAAAACGGTGATTATCCATTGGTACTGTCATTACTTGAATTTCAAAAGATTCTCCAGCTACCTGGACATGAATATGAAAAATAGCGGCATTGCGATCCTGAATTATTCGAATTGGTCCTGAAAAATACTGTCGTACCCTGCCTTCTAGCTCATAATGGACCGAGGCAGGAGGTTCGCTGGTTTCACTTAAACGATGCATAACAAAATTTTTAAAAGAAAAGTCAATATAAAACAAAATAACCACTGAGTCAACGCTTGGAAAACTGCGGAGCGAATACTAGCTTATTTCTTCACTACATGGAAGGCTTCTTCACCGGCTATCAATTCGAGGATATTGCTATCATCCGTTTGGATCAAATTCAGGTCAAAATCTGTGATTTGTATTGGAGGATATTTACGCCAGATATGATAGAGTTCAGGATAATTTGCTTGAATTTGGCTAATATTGCTTGGAATTACCCAAGCGTTTTGACTGCCGATTAAGACCGTATTATAGCCATTATTCGTGTCTATTGTATAAACATAAGGGAAAATACTATGGAGAGTAGCTGCCAAATAACTATCTAATTTAGAGCCAGGACCACTATGAGCGACATTGATTGCCAGTAAGCCATTATTAGTGAGATGACTTTTCGCTTCAGCAAAAAATTCTTTTGTGGAGAGATGTACGGGAATATTTAAATTATGATAAGCATCCATGATAATTAAGTCATAATCTTCATCAGTCTGATGCAAAAAACTGCGGGCATCTTGTTCGACCAGTTTTAAATTTGGTTTGTCTAAATCGAAATATTGCTGAGCGGTTTTAATAATCGCAGGATCAATTTCTACCCCCGTAATTTGCATTTGAGGAAAATAGTGGCTTAACAAAGTACTAATATTCCCCCCAGCTACACCCAATAATAGTGTTTTTTCTACCGGCAGATAATAAGGGATAACCGTGTAATAATCCCAATAATTTTGGGTGAACAATGAATCAGCTCGTTTAATTGAATGGACTCCATATGGTGCGTCTAATTGTAAAAAACGAATGTCATTATGATCATAAACATGAATGTACCCATAACTAGATTCTGTCTGATAAACCGTATAGGCATTAGTTACCGCCGGCTTAGCAAAGATTAAAAGTAGAGCTGCTATAATGGGAAAAACGATCAACCACTTTTTACCTAAGCCAATAGTGGCAGTAATAAGTAATACGCATGCAAAAAATAGTGTTGTTCTCAAACTGCCAATCAAGGGGATAGTAACCAGTGATGGAAGAAATGTGCCAATCAAGCTTCCTAGGGTGGAAATAGCATACAGAGTACCAGCTTCTCGTCCCAATTCTTTGAAATGGTCTGCATAGAGCTTGAGAACGTAAGGAGAAACCATGCCCATGAGCGTACAAGGTGGCAAAAAGAGAACAATGCTAATCACTATAGCTGAAATCAGCAAAGAAACACTAATCCCTTGTTGGGTGATGAGATTAAGCAAAAAGGTACTAAGCCAGGGTAATACCATCATCCAGATACCTACAGCCCAAAGAATGCCATAAAGCATCTCTGATCGAGGATACTTGTCAGCCATTTTCCCACCAAAGTAATAGCCGATCGATAAAGCAAGCAAAACAATACCGATAATGCTGCTCCAGACAAATAATGAGGTGCCGAAATAGGGAGCTAAAATACGAGAAGCATTAATCTCTAATGCCATCAAGCTCATACCAGAAATAAAAGTAGTCCAGAGAAGAAAGCGATGAGAACGCATAAAAAATTACAAATTACGAATTACAAGTGGAGTGTAAAGAGTAAAGAGCAAAGTGAAAAGTGTTCTGCCCAATTCAGCGTAGCGGTAATAAATAGTTATTCCTTTTTCCTTGTTCCTATTTCCTGAGTCTCGCTGCAATCCCTCAAAGAGGAAAAAGGCGCTAGGAATTAGGAATAATACTTGTCTCACAAAGTTGCGAGACTCGTAGACCCCTCTAAGCGCGTGATGTACAAGATGTGTTCCCCTGATAAAATCTAGGGTGGTGTCCTCAGTCTCGAATTCCACGGAACCAAGACGATTCGAACTCCATTAGCACGAATTGTAGAGAAAAATATGCCTGTACTTTAGCCGCGAAAAAACAAAGAAGAGTCACGCCCGGAATGTAGCATAATGTAATGAGGAAAAAAAGCATTTTTTTCTCTTATCCACTTGTACCCTCGAGCCCCAATTAGTAATTTGTAATTCGTAATTCGTAATTTTTTTATGTTTTGGTCCAAGACAATTCTAAACTGGTTTAATCAACATGGCAGACATCATTTGCCTTGGCGGAATACGCGCGATCCTTATGCTATTTGTGTTTCTGAGTATATGCTGCAGCAAACTCAGGTGGAGAGAGTGATCCCTAAATATGAAGCCTGGTTAGCTACTTTTCCGACTTGGGAGATTTTGGCTCAAGCCAAAACAGCGGATGTGCTGCGGCTCTGGTCTGGTTTGGGCTATAACTCACGTGCTTTACGATTACAAAAGTTGGCTCAAGTAGTAGTCGATCACTATCAAGGAAAACTTCCTGATAATGCAGCAGAGTTAGTAAAGTTGCCAGGTATTGGTCCTTATACTGCTGCAGCTTTGAGCTCTTTTGCTTTTGAAAAAGAAATAGTAGTGATTGATACCAATATTGAAAGAATTGTTTTGCGATACTTCTGGGCTGAGCCTGAAGCGAAAAGAGCGAGAGTGACGACTCTCTTAGAGGAGGTAATTATCGAAGCGAGTAAGAAAAAAGTAGTTTTTTCACGCTTTTTCTTTCAAGGCTTAATGGATTTTGGCTCGGCAATTTGTAAAGCAAAACCGTTATGTACTATATGTCCGTTACGTGAGAGTTGTCAGGCTTTTGCTAAACAACAGTTTTTAGTGAAAAGACCAAAACAATCACATTTCCCTCATTCCCGCCGTTTCTATCGTGGGCAATTAATCAAGACTTTGCATAGCAAGCAAAAGCTTACCTTAGCAGAATTAGCCAAAGACTATGATATTCAAAAGTATTCTTGGCCGGAAATTGTACAAGGTTTAGAAAAAGATGGTTTGATAGCTGTGCATGAAGAAGGAGAACCTTATGTTACTTTACCAGGGGAAGTTTGATGGAGCTTTGGGCTGCATAGAAGGTTTAGTTCTTTGGGCCGTAGGAGAAGTGAATGTTTACAGACTTTATCAGTATCAGATCCCTCGACTGCGCTCGGGATGACAGGTGAGTGTGGTTGTTCACCTAACAATCTGGTCATGAGTTTTTGCTGAGACAGAAAGTATTTGACCAATCAGCCAGGTCATCGTCCCCAAGCCCCTTGCCATACCAAACTGGATACCGGATCAAAGTCCGGTATGACAGTTGAGGGAGAGTTGGTAACTCAGCAGATGGGTCAGTTATTCGTTGCTACAGTAAAAACTGACAAGATTGTTTGCTGAGTCAACTCACTCACTTGTCATCTCGACCTCGTGGAGAGATCTCATGCTGACGTAGCAAATAAACATTCACAGTCCAACTTTTTTACTGACCAGTTTTCCAGCTCAATCTTTTCAGTACATTTATTAACACAAAAAATCCTGTTCCGATCAAAATTATCGTTGGTCCAGTAGGTAAATCGTATAGATAAGAAACAAAGATGCCGATGATTGCCATCAGTTCAGCGCTGAGCAAAGAAAGGATAAGGGTTTGCTTTAAACTTCTGGCTATAGTTAAGGCTATAGCGGCAGGAATAATCAATAAAGCGCTAAGAAGCAATACACCAATGAGCTTAATAGTGATTGCAGTGGCTAAGGCCAAAAGTAATGTGAATAAATAGTTGTATATTTTTACTTTCACTCCCTGACTATGGGCTAGGTCTTGATCAATGGTGATCATGAGCAGGGGCCGGTAGCAAATTATTAATAGTAAAATACTGATGATGACTACACTAGCCATGATTATAATATCAGTAAAAGATACAGCTAATATGTCGCCAAATAGATATTGGAAAAGTTCTGCTCGTAAACCTTGACTGTGACTGACAATTACTATGCCAAAAGCCAATAATGAGGAGTAGAGTAGGGCAATATATGTGTCAGAAGAAAGCGAAGATTTATCTTGTAGCCAAGTAAGTACAAAGGCAATAATTACCGCTAATAAAAATACCGTGAGATTGAGATTTATGCCCAAGGCTATGCCTATGGCTATACCTGTGAAAGCAGCATGAGAAAGGGTATCACCCAAAAAGGCCAACTTTCTGCTGATAACCAATACGCCCAATTGCGATGTAAGCAAGGCTACTAAGCAGCCTGCCAGCAAAGCTCTCATCATGAAAGGTAAATCAAAAATGCTGAAAAAATTACTCATGATGATGGTGATAATGTTGGTCATGAAACAATTCTTGAAACTCCTGACTGCGAATCACGAATGAGGTTTTGCCATAGCAGCAAACTCGTTGGTTTAAGCACAGAATTTCATCAGTTAATTGGATAATGCTATCCACATCATGAGAAACGATCACGATACTTTTCCCTTGGGCCTTCTCTTGTTGGAGCAATTCTCTAAAAGCAATATCACTATGGGTATCAATATTTGCACTAGGTTCATCGAGCAATAATAAATCGGGATTTTGAGCCAAAGCGATAGTGAGAAAAACTTTTTGTAATTCACCACCGGATAATTGTCGTAATGGGCTGGCGAGTATGTGACTCAATGCCAATTGTTTTAATAAGGCTTGGGCTTTTGTTGTGGTTGCTTGAAATATTGCTAAGGCTTCATTGACGGTGATTGGTAATTCAAATGAATTCGGTGGTCTTTGAGGCAAATAACCAAAGGTAAGATCATTGGCCAAAATCACTTTGCCGCTACTGGGTTTCAGGAGACCTAAAAGTACTTTAAGTATGGTAGATTTACCGCCACCATTGGGACCTACTAGGCCAATTATTTGGCCCTTATGGATGGAGAAAGAAACATCTTCAATGATTTTTTTTTGATTCAAGTGTACGGTGATATTTTTGATGTCAGCGAGCAGGGCCATGGAATTTTTTAAAAAAGAGTTAATTCAGGCTCGAAATGGAAATTCACTTTAATAGTTTTAATTTCATTACTGTCTTTCAAAGGAAACTTCAGTTCACCATGTTCCAAACCATAGAGATAAAGTTTGTTGGTTACCTCTACATCTTGGAGACAGTACTTTTCCAAGTCAACATAATTACCTTCATGATACCATTTAATTGCCATCAAGCCATCGGCACTTTTCCCTATGCCGAGGGTGGCTTGAGCTACTTTTTCCATACTTACTCTGTGACCCGTGATCTTTGCTATTTCACTTAATATGTCCAAAGAAGGGAGCTTTTTTAGATTGAGATCGGGAATATAAGGTTGTAATACGTCAAAATCAAATCCTTCTGTGTTGAAACCGACAATACGATCTACGCCGTTAAGTAGGGGAACGAGATCTTTAATAGCTTCTTCTCTTAAACAAAAATACTGTTGCTCTCGTGAATCAAACACACCTGCTACAGAAATCCCTAATTGACCCAGGTTTTGTTTGCCACCAACCTCAAATAATAGTTTTTTAGTTTCCAAATCTAGTACTAAGTAGGAGTGATTGAGCATGATTTTAACGATTAAGTGTAATTAAGCATTTTGAGCGAAGTTGGGCATTTTTGTGCGAGCACTTTTGATGTGATTTGTTGTTTCTTTTCTGATATTGGCATTGTGACTTTCCCCCATATAAATACGTTCCCTCATTTGTTTATCGATCCATTGTAATGCCTGGGAAGTTTCTCTTTCGTCTTCAGGTATAGCAGCAATAATATCGCGGAGAATATTTAAATGTGTAGCGGTAAACTCACCCAATATTCCTTCTTCGATCATTTTAGTTTTTATAGTTTTGATTCGGGCTTTATCGTCAGCAAATTCTTTTTTTTCCCGATTGCGTAATACTGATACAGCAATGGCACAAATTTTTAAAGGTTTGATTGAGGTTACTGTCTTTTGCTTCTCTTCTGGTTCAGTTTCAGCTTTGTCACTGGTAGATTCCCTTTGTGTTTGCGTAGCGGTTGCCAAATAGTCTTTTTTGCTAGCTATAGACATTGCACGGAAGCGGGTAAGCGTTTCCGTGCTTATCCCTTCATGCTTGAGTAGGTTAGTAACCAATTCTTCTTCTCTATTATTTGTCTCTAACTTTTTGCTTAAAGCTTTTTTTTGCTCTTCAAGAGATAAATCCGCGAATTGCTCTGGTGTGAGGCCATGGGGAAAAAGGGCGAATAGATTATTAAAAAGAGTATTATTGGCTAGCTTTTCTTTTGCTAACTTTTGCTGCTGTTCGCTAGTTGTGGGCGACTTCTCTAATTCTTGGATGCGTTTTAGTTTATGTTCAAAAGTACACTTTCGAAAAGCCTCAAGGCATTTACCTCTGCGCTCATCATCCTCAATGTGATGAGCTAATAATTGCTGATATTTATTGTCTAAACTGCGGGCGTATTCCAAATTTGCTGGCAGCATAGCTAATAGCATTCTGAGGCGGCGCATCTTACCAATATGCGTTTGAAAGCTATTGAGACTGATCACTACATTATTCCACGCGCTAATTCGGTCCTCGGGACAAAAGTACTCAGCGTTGGCTTCAAAAAAAGCATAAAATGAGCTTTTATAGCTTTCTCTTTCCATCATTTGTTGAGTCTTTTTTCTTTCGATACGATTTTCTTCTGCTACAATAAACTCGAACAAGCGGCTTTTATCACGAAATGAACCTGAGCAGAATTCTTTTTCTAGTTCTTTTTTTCGATCAAGAGCAATATCAAGCTGATAGAGTCGGCTGAGAAACTTACGTTTGTAGCCTTGAGCCCAGGCTTTTGTTTGCTCGAGCATGAAAATCATGCGTGAGCGGCGTTGCAATAATTCTTCGTGGCTAATGTTTTCACCAGCAGCATCAAAGTAAGCTAAGGCTTCTTGCTGATCATATGAAGTGAAAATCTGATTTTCATCATCAGCATTGCCGTGATAATGATATTGCTCATAAAAAGCTAATAGACGCTCTCTCAGTGAGTAATACTGTTGTTGTTCCAGTAGCGATGACTGGGTAGTGTCGCTATTCGATGCAGCCATACAATTACTTAAAACTCAATGCCCCGTCTTGCTGGCACACCTTTTTCCATATAGTGCTTAATTGGTTTCATCTCGGTAATCAGATCTGCCAATGCCATCATTTCTTCTGGGACATTACGGCCAGTCAGTACTACTTCCATGGTACTGGGGACTTTTTTGATAAAATCACAAACTGCTGCCGTGCTTAGCATTTTTAGAGCAACAGTAGAATTAATTTCATCGAGTACTAAAAGGTCGTAGCCTTTAGTTAGTAATGTAGTAGCTAAAGTTAAGCCTCTTTCTGCTTCTAGGGTGTCCTCTGGGGTGATAGAAAATCGAAATGATCCATCACTATTGCGTCGATTTAGACCGGTAGGAAAAAAGTCTAAACCGATTTGGCTCAAAATCTTTCTTTCACCGTAATCTTCGCCACCTTTATCAAAATAGATAATAGCTACTTTGAGTCCTTGGCCAAATGCTCGTATTGCCAATCCCAAGCCAGCGGTGGTTTTCCCTTTGCCTTTACCAGTATAAATTTGAATCATGCTTTATTTTCTACGGTGCCGATACTAGCACGTTTCTGTGACTTGGCTAAGAGCAAAAATCCCTGTTCGGCCAGTACTCTGGAGCGTCTCATGAAACCGATCACGATTTCTTTTTTCCATTGTTCGTGTTCATTAATTGAACTGAAGTCGAGCACGACATTATCGCTGTTGCGAGCGATAACTTGCCAGGTGTTGCTTATCGGTAGTCTTTCTGAGAATCGGAATAAAGGGAATTTGCCTTCTTTGGTGATTTCATGAACCCTGTTTAATAGTACAGGATAGTTTTCCCAAATACTCGGTATAATTTCAGTACAATTCTCTTCAGCAAGAGGAATATTTCTAGCTAAGCTTTCAGTGCTAATAAAAGCAGGAAATGGTTTCTCTCTTGCCTCATCTATTTCACCTTGGTCTCTTCTTAATTCTGGAGGAATAAAATTTAGACCTAATAATTTATATACTTCTTCCTCGGTTTTACTAGCAATATTATCTTCTCCCCGAAAGACACCATACTCGTTTAATTTCAGGCCTTGATCTTTGGCAATATTTCGTAAATGAACATTGTGATCTTTGGATCCAGTAAAGTATTGTAAAGCAGCCCCAAAACTGTTCGGTTCTACTACTCGCAAATCAATTTGCAAATTCTCGTCAACAATAATGGAAGCTTTTGTGTCACCTTGAGACTGAACGAGTGTGCTCTCCGGGAAATTGACGAAATGAGTAATCAATTGTTCCGCCTGATTGGAAGTGGTCAATAAATCGACGTCACCAATAGTATCCTCAAATCTTCTTAGCGACCCTGCATAGGTAATACTCTCACAGGCAGGATGTTGCTTCATATATGCTAATAAGCGATAAACCACAGGAAATACAGCAGTTAAAGGTAAACGCTTACTTTCTTTTTTTACTCTAGTCAGGGCTTCGCGAATATTCTGAACACTTTTTTTACCAAAACCGGCATGGTTATCCAATTTATCAGTCTGGACTAACTTTTCTAAGTCTTGCATATTGCGCACCTGAAAATCTGCCAATAGTACTTTGGCAGTTTTGGGACCGATATGGGGAATAGAAAACAAGGCTAAAAACTCTTCTGGATATTTAGCTCGCCATTCTTCATAAGCTGGCACCTGACCATTGTGTAGATAGCTAATGATCTTTTCTTGGATTGCCGTACCGATGCCACTGATTTTGGGCATGGTATCTTCATGTACCAAATCTTTGATATCTTCATTCATGTTTTGTAATACTCGGGCAGCATTTTGATAAGCAATGATGCGAAATTTGTTTTTTTTCTCATCCTCCATGGCCAAGATTCGGCCCAAATTGAGGAAAAGCGTCGCTAACTTTTCATTGGTTGTTGGCATAGGATTTAAAAAAGCGAGCGGATTTTATCACCAAAGTTTAGCGTGCCTAAATCATTTTGAATTTGGCCAAATTTATCCTGAATTATATGTACTTGTGTTTGGACATACGAATAAATCTGCCATAGCAAAATTAAAGTAAGAATAATAGGAATGCTATGCCAAATAAGGCCAAGCCAAAAATGGCGAGCTTCTTGTTTGTTCTTATGAATTTGGGCTTCTACCAGTTGATTGAGCAGAGTATTGGTCTTTTGTTGTTCGTCTAGCAAATCTTTGTAAGCGGTTTCCATCGAATTGATTTTAGTGTGAATAATATAGCATATGAGTTATGAATTCGAAGTGCTAACTTGTATGAACACATGTATTGAGTGTTTTTACTTTGGTTGACCATGCATGACCAATAAGCCAGGTAAGCACCCTTCTCCCCATTGTCATACCAAACTGGATTTGGTATCCAGCAGGGACAATAGTGCTATGGGGTAACTTGTAGTTTATGAGTGATATTGTCCTAGCTGGATACCGGATCAAAGTCCGGTATGCCAGTTAAAGGGCGCAGTCAAGAAGGAAATGCAATGGTAGAGGAGTAGGGTCGGTTGGATTTAAGCACAGCAAAAGCAATAGTGAGCAATTTTCTCGCA
>JACQZO010000012.1 GCA_016207805.1 Candidatus Abawacabacteria bacterium
AGATGCCAATGATAAGCGAGTAACAATAGAAGCAGAGATCATGGCAGGAGATCAAGGAGATCCGAGTTGTGGAGGAGGTATTTATGCAACGACGAACTGTTTTGGTGATGACACGAACCAAGGCGAAGACTGGATAACGACTGTGATTCGTCCCTACATACGAGCAGATTTATCTTTAGGACTGAACCTTACTTCTTACTCACCAACGGCGGGAGCAACGATGACCTATACTGTTACTCTCACTAATAATGGTCCCGTGACTGCTACCAATGTTGAGGTAAGGTATACCATGCCGGCATCAATCGTATATGTTTCTGACAATCAAGGGACTTACAATCCTACTACTGGTATTTGGCAGGTAGATAACTTGGCCACATCAACCAGCATCGATTTGATTATTACCGTGATTCCATTAGGTACTGATGCTATCACTACTACCGGAGAAATTATGATAGGAGACCAAGCTGATCCTGACTGTGATGCTGATCTCTACGCTGTGACAAATTGTTTTGGCAATGGGGCAAGCGAAGATGGTGACTACGGCACGCTAACATTGACACCAGTAATTGATCCTAGCTCAGCTGATTTGGCAGTCACTATGACTGCGGATGATGAAGAGCCGGCTGCAGGCAGTAATGTTACGTTTACTATTACCGTTACCAATGATGGGCCTGCTGAGGCTACAGGAGTGGCATTAACCAATTTGTTACCAGCTGGATTAACCTATGTGAGTGACACCAGCGCTGGTGATTATGATTCAGGAACTGGCGTGTGGACAGTGGGAACAGTACCGGTAAGCGATTCCGCTTCATTTACTTTGACAGCAACAGCAACAACTGGGGCACTAGTAATAAATCGAGTACAAGTGACTGCGAGTGATCAAATCGATCCTGATTCCGTAGAAAATGATGATAGTACTACTCACGATGATGATGCAGCAGTATCCATTAATGGTGTGGCTGCTGACTTACGTTTAACTACGGCTCTCAATGATAGCTCCATTTTTGTCAATCAAACCACCGAATACACCATTACCATTACCAACGATGGTCCCGATGATGCCTCTGGGGTGACGGTTGCAGTAATTATGTCACCAGATCTTGCTTATATCAGTGATGATAGTGGGGGCGATTATGATCAAGGTACTGGAATATGGATGGTGGGAAGCTTGGCTAATGGTGGCACAGAAAGTATTACTATTACTGTGGAGGCTACTGATGATGGTGATCATGACTTGATCGCTGAAATCGATGCTGCAGATCAAATCGATCCTGATTCTACTCCGGGTAACCTGGAGAACACTGAAGATGATTATGATCTTGTGACCGTATCGGCAACCATCAGCGCTGATTTGTCTTTAGGCTTAGTATTAAGTCCATTAACTGCGGTAGTTGATGATGATGGTGTTTATACTTTGACCGTAACTAATGATGGACCCTCTGATGCTGCTAATATTGTGGTCTTAAATCCCATACCAGCGACAACCACATTCTTGACTGCCAATGCCGATGCTGGGACTAGTTATTCTAATACTACTGGTGAGTGGACTATTACCTTTTTGGCCAGTGGTGATACTGCTACTCTTGAGATTACGGTAAATTTTGATAGTGTAGGAGAAGTTGTCAACACAGCGGAAATTATTTCCGCTGATACTCCAGATCCTAATTCTACTTTTGGTGACAGTGCAGACCAAGAAGATTTTAAGTCAGCCACTATTGAGATTGATTCTGGGGTTACTTATTATGGGACTATCACTGGCCATATATTTACTGATGAGAATGCTAATGGGGTACAAGATTCAGGAGAAGCAGATGGGTATGACGATGATGATTTAATTGTTACTATTTCTGATGGTAGCACGGATTATAGTCCTACCATTGATGATAATGGAGATTATTCCCAAGTAGTAGCGACAGGAGAATATACTGTTGCGGTGGATGCCGGAAGCAATGTTATTATCCGAGGAGCGGATAATCCAGCGATGGTGACAGTTACTGCGGATACGGTTAGCGACATAGGCGCCCATGGTATTTATAATCGAAGTAGTGGATCAAGTCATGGTAGTTCAGGAGGAGGATCTTCAGGAGGCAGCTCCTCTTCAAGTAACAATCGATCTTCAAGTAGTGGCTGGCAACAAGGTAGTTCTAATTCATCTTCACGCTCGACACGCTCTTCTCAGAGGTCTACTACCAATGTGAACACCTCTATAATCTCTTCAGTAAATGCGATTCAGGAGAGGCCATTAGCTTGTTTGGAACTCAATGGTGCCGCTGCTTTAGATTTTGCTGATGTTCCATTAAGTAGTGTGGAAAAGCTAGATATAGATTTTCTTAGTAGTACTTTATTGAAAAATAGTAATGGTACTCGAGTGGTGCAAGGAAATAATGGGGTTTTTATGGGGACACAACTGCTATCACGATACGAATTAACGAAATTGGTATTGGCGACGAATTGTTTTAATTATATAGCAGACGCCGTTCCTAACACATTTTTTCTAGATGTGCCCAAAGACTATTCGGATATGTCCTTGATTGTTGGTAAAGCATATGCGGCTAATATTGTCCAAGGACAAGGGGGGCAATTTTATCCTCATCAGATCGTCACCTATGGCGAATTGGTAAAAGTCCTGATAGGTGCTGCTCGGCAGAAAGGCTATATCTTAAATGATTCTGTTTTACCGATAGCAATAGAAGGGATTGGTGATGAGGGGTTTAGAGAATTTGCCACTAAAGCAGTCAACACAGGACTAATTGATCTCCTGCCAGGAAATATATTCCCCCAAAATAAACCGGTATCCAGAAATGAAATGGCCCAAATATTTGTTCGCTATTTGAAATTGTTGCAAGGAGCAGCACAACAATAAGTAAAGTTACACTATATTTTAGAACAGTAAGTTTTATACCTCAGGTGTAAGGTGTGCTCGGTTCCAATTCCACAGCACGGGGTGGATTTCCACTGGCCCGGATAAATAGGTGAAATGTCTTGTTGTGACATGCTAACTGGCAAGTAGTTTTTGCATATCGGCAATAAACTTATCTTTGCCGAAGCGTTTAGCACTTTCTTTGCAGGCCTGTTCCATAGAGAGCGACAATTCGGGTGTGAAAGTGTCGATTGCCTTTATTACATCATCGACAGTTGGATTGGCGGGACAAAGATAGCCTGTTTTCATATGATCAATCGTTTCAGTCAGGCCTCCTTCTTGGACACCAATGGTTGGCGTGCCTGTGGCTAGCGACTCCACTGGGGTCATGCCAAAATCCTCATTAATAGGGATATACATACTAGCCAAAGAAGCAGCTAAATATTGGGCCAATTCTTCATCAGAAATTAGCCCGACGAACTTAATATTGTTATATCCTGCTGCTTGTTTTTCTAACTTTTCTTTCAGAGAACCAAAGGAGGCGATTATTAGTGTTTTATCCGGCCTTTTTTTGAAAGCTTCTATTAAGATATCAATTCTTTTCATGGGTTCGAGACGTGCCCAGCTAATGAATTGATTTTGAGGATTTCTAGGATAAACTTTTGCTGCCACAATATCACAAGGTGGATAAATAATTGGTGCATCAATAACAAAATACTTTTTTAACCTCTTTGCCACCGTAGCAGAATTGGCAATCACATGATCCATTTTGTGCAAATTTCTTTTAAAGCTATTTTGAATAATAGTTACGCCCAGCTTAAAAAATGGTCTAAGAAAAGCGGGGAAACGTTTAGCATAGTTATCTAGTTGATCATAAGCATACCGTGGCGGTGTATGACAATAGAGAATTCGTTTGCCTTTAACATTACTTACTGCTGAGAGTGAATTACCAGAGAAAATTACGGCATCATAGTTTTTTAGAAACCTGGTACCAAAACGGAAGAGTAAATTTTGCCAAAAATGACGAAACCCTGGTGTCAAAAGCGGCTTGCCTAATTGTCTCACTCGCATATGGCTTAAGTCGAAAGTCTTATCAGTAGCAAACCAGGTGACGATGTCAGCATCCAATTGTTCTGCCAAAAAAAGCATCATGCGATCCCCACCACTTTTACTTAAGAAATAATCGTGAATAATAGCAACTTTCATAGTTTGTAAATTACTTGTTTTACTCCCTCGACGAAGTTTTCTTGACTGAATTTTTGCGCTTGTTTAAGACAGGCCTCTTTCATATGTAATGCCAATGTAGGAGTGAGTGTCTCTACGGCTTGTTTGATGCTTTCTACGCTTGTTTCATCTAGCAATATACCGCACTCTTTGGTGACAATTTCCCGCACGCCCCCTTCATTGCTGCCAATCACAGGTTTGCCGGCAGACAAAGATTCACTAGCCCCCATGCCAAAATCTTCATCCATTGGTACATATATCGTGGCAATACAATTTCCTAATAACTCTAACAATTCTTCTTCGGATACCCAGCCTTTGATTTGAATATTGCTGTGACCGCTAGCTAAACTTTGAATCTTTTTTAGTTCTGGTCCTCCTGATACGACAATTAACTTTTTATTGGGCATCAGCGTAAATGCTTTAACGATTAAGTCTACTCTTTTTACTTCTTCCAATCGGTTGAAAGAAAAGTAATAATCTTGTTGTCCCTGCCAGATGAATCTGCTGAGATCACATGGAGGATAGACCACAGTACTATCATGATCGGTATATTGTTTTAATTTTTTTTGAATATTCATAGAATTGCTGATGATAGCATCCATGTATTTGATCAAGTGCTCATAATTTTTGCGATACATCCAGGCATAGAATCGGTAAAATGGCTGAATGTGGCGAGGAAATTGCTTAAGATAATAATAAAAGTCCGCGTAGATATGGCGTGGTGGCGTGTGACAATAAAGGATTTTTTTTACTGATTTAGGTAAACGAGGCGCGCTATCTAGACTGTTACCATTATAAATAACGACATCATAATTCTTTAAATCTTTAGCTACTTTACGAAAGGCATGACGTTGAAAAAAATAACGCAGTACTCTTTGATCCATACGCCTAAAAATACTTTTTACGCGCAAATGAGCAAGATTGAAACTTTCATTTAAGACATAACCGGTGTAGACATCGGCATCTAAGGCTTCGGCCAAAATCATTTCTAGTCTTTCTGCGCCCCCTTTACCTTGGAAGTGGTCAACGACTAGTGCTACTTTCATGTGATCGCAAAAAGTTGGTAAAGAATTTTTTAAGCTTATTTAACATACTTTCATCTAGGCAATACCCTTTATTCATGTGATCACAATGCTCACAGCATACTAATTGGCGATGACAAGCATTGTTTTTACAATTGATATAGCGAGCTGTTTTGGTATCACAAAATTCACAGGTAGAGAAAATGTTGTCATTGACCTTTACCGAGACCCGATTATCAAAGACATAACAATGACCATCAAAACCAAATTCAGAGTGTTTCTCAGCATACTTAATAATTCCTCCATGCAATTGTCTGACGTCATAGCCCTTTTGTCTAAGTAGTGCTGAAAATGGTTCACAGCGTACACCGCCAGTACAATAGGTGATGATCTTTTTGTCTTTATACTTTTCTAATTCTGGTAATACTTTTTCTGGAATATCGCGAAAGTTTTCAATAGCAAAGGTAAGGGCATTTTTGAATTTACCAATGCGGGATTCATATTCATTGCGAGCATCGATAATTACAGTATCTTCAGGCATTTCTTTGAGTACCTGATACATTTCATCAGCTTCAATATAAGGTGCCGCATTTTTGATATCTATGGGTTCTGCCGCTTTGAGCGTGATAATTTCTGCTCGTACTTTGATACTCATTTTCGGAAATGCTGGTTGATCACTTGCACCAATTTTAAACTCTACATCTTCAAAGCCGGGAAATGTTTTTACTGTGGCCATATACTCATCAGTGGCTTCTTTTGTTCCTGATACCGTACCATTGACGCCATCGCGGCTAATCAAGACACGTCCTTTCAGATGCAAGCGATTACATAAAGCTTTATGTTCCCGCATGAATTGATTGGGTTGATCAATGAAAGTGTATTTATAGTAGAGAAGAATGATGTGGTGCATAAACAATTACGAATTCCAAATTACGAATTATGAATAGAGGATACCGGCGGGGATAGATTAATATAATCATTGGGGATTGTCACTTTGGGGGCAGTCTGGAACTATTGAAGCGGCAAGTTCTTTTTGGGATGTAGCGAGTGAGAATGTTTTGAGTACTGTAGGACTGAGACAATTTGATCGTGATAAGAGCCGAGGACTATTTCATTAACATAATCAATAGTGCTGGAAATTGCTTGGCCCATTTTTACTTTTCGCCACTCTTCTTCAGTGAGATCACGATATTCATATTGTGGACAAATACTTTTGAAGTTAATAGTAGGACTGTTTTTATCTACTGTTGCTAAATCAATTGCTTCAGTCAAAGAACTGTTACCAATGTTGGTACGAATAAGCTTGGTGACATAAGCTCCGCTATTGAGCCGTTTGCCAATATCATGAGCCAAAGTGCGAATATAAGTGCCAGAGCTGCAATGCACAGCAATAGTCACATCAGGATAGGAAAAGTTGACTAACTCTAAGGAATACATGCTGATTAAACGAGGGGGAATGGTGATGCTTTGCCCTTCGCGAGCATACTCATAAGCTTTTTTCCCCTGAATTTTAATTGCTGAATATTGGGGCGGTACTTGGTAAATATCGCCAGTAAATTCTTGTAGCACTCTTTTAAGGTCGTTTTCGCCTATCATAGGTGCTCCAGCCATAACGATAATTGTTCCTTCATTATCATAAGTGTCTGATGTTGCCCCCAAACGAAAAGTGCATTGGTATTTTTTGTCTAAACCAACCACATATTCTAAGAGCTTTGTATCATTTCCTACCGCAACAATCATCAATCCTGAGGCCAGAGGATCCAATGTTCCCGCATGACCAATACGTTTAATACCCAATACTTTGCGCATTTGAGAGATGACATCATGAGAAGTGATGCCTGATGGTTTGTGAATCAAATAAAACATGAATTTTATTACAACACTATTTTAGTCTGCCATCTTTATTCGTCTAGAGCTATTCAACCTCTGCTGCTGATTCTGCCAAAATTTCCAAGTCTCCAGCGGTAGCACCTGCTGATCTTAATGCGTCTCGTAAATGTCTACTAGTTAGTAAATGATTCAAGCTGTCGAGTATGTCCCTAATATCACAAAATGACAGATTTGGTTCTCGCAATTTTGCCTCGAAATCTACAGCGGCATAGTTGAGTTTATCCATGATTATTTGGGCCGTTTCTTTAAGTACTTCACCCCATTTTCGTTGTGTGGCATGTGCTGATGTCATAAAGATCTCAGCTATTGTTAATAAACGATAACAGTATGCCATGGCATGAAAGAGACTTTCGGTTTCTGGCAGTATAGTCTTGCCAGCTAAGTCTCTTAAAATAGTTTGCTTGGTGGGACAAACTCTTTGCATTAGTCGCCATACTATTGGCCAGCCAAAGGCATTTTCGAAATCTCTAACACCAGTACTTACAGCATCTTTTAAGCCATTCCTGTGTAAGTCTTCTGCAAGTTTTTGAGTACTATCATCAAACACTATTTTGGTGATTCTGGCGCGTACTAAAAGCCTTGCTAGTTGCACTTGTACAGAGGGAAGAGCGTCAAAGTTAGGTAATTGTAGTCCTGTTGGTGAAGGTGCGGCTAAGTCGAGCGTCATATCAATAGGAAGGAGAACTGCTACAATTTTGGTAATCAGTTCTATCATACTGGTACGATCTGAATTACAGCTAACGGGTTCAACTGGTAACCTATCACCAAGTGCGCCTCGTAGTATATAGCTGCCGATATGGCTAAACTCATCCTGCAATGAAGGAAATCCACCCACGTTTTCAAATAACTCAGCAAGTGTGGAAGTAATTTCTCTCAGGGAGATGTCAGAATCGGCAGAAAAAAGTTCCATTTGACCCAACCTGGCTATCAACCATGGTTTTTTTCTGCGCTCAGCTCCGGTCACTTTTTCGTCCCATACAACGAGTGAATGGCCATCTTTGCTGTAACGTAAACCTTGTTTCTTGTGAGCGTTAAAACATCTTACCTCAGCTAATTTATCTAAGAACTCTCCTAATTCTCTGTCTAGGAATACTCTTAATGGGCAACGACTTTGTCCCTGATCTGGTACATGCCATTTTGTACTGCGTCTAAGAGTGACGTTTTCAGCTAAGGCGGGGTAAATAATGTCACCTAGGCGGTTAATAAGGATCCGTTTAGTCACCTGAGGTTCACGCAAATGCGCAAAGTCATCTAGTAATTGGGCTGCTAATAGATCTTTGTTGTCCCAGAGATAAATTGCTGCGTGATCATGGTATGTGCTTGGAGATTCACGCAGTCTTCTAATGGCTAACGGCGAGCCTCTCTCTTGTACCCTTCTCAATGCTTCAGCAATAAACTCATTCATTGCCAGTCTGGATAAATCGCTAGTGTCATCAAGACGAGCCAGTGTGGCATTCATAATAGCTGTTTCAGAGATACATCTATTTATATCTCACCATCAATTAATGGTAAGCCAATTTAACACTGACGTTCTTATTGTCAATGCTGCATTTGCTAAATTCTAAACTTCATTAGGAAGCTAGTTCTTTGATCACATCCCGATCACTCCAGGGAATGTGTTTGTCCTTGATTACCATGCTTGTTTGGTTGCCCATACCACAAACAGTAATGATATCATGAGGCTGAGCAATTTCTAATGCTTTTTTTATACCGGCTCTACGATTGGCAATTTGATAAACTGTTGCTTTTGAGTCCAGTGGAATGCCAGCTGCTATCATTTGCCGTATACTATCCGGATCTTCAAAGTATGGCTCTTCATCAGTAATAATAACTACATCACATAGCTCACTAGCGAGTTTCCCTATAATCGGTCTTTTTGCTTGATCACGATCACCACAAGAGCCAAATACTGCGATCAATTTGCCGGTATCTATATTTCGTGCTGTCTTGAAAAGTGTTTGAAATGCTTGAGGGGTTACTGTGTAATCCACTAGTACTGTGATGGGCTTGCCAATGTCTACTTTTTCCATACGTCCAGCCACCCCTGGAAAATCTTTTAGCCCTTCCAGAATTTTGCTCGGATCCAGCCCCAAATGAATACAAGCGCCTAAGCAGGCTGCAGCATTAAGCATGTTGTGATCCCCGAACACTTTCAGCTCACATGGTAGTGACTGGTCAGCGATGGTAAAGAATGTACGGATACCAGTAGCAATTGTTTCTGTTTTACCAATAGTGATATGATTGGTGTTCATCTTTCCGAAAGTGATTACATTGTTACGATGGCTGTATAAAGGTGCTAAAAAAGGATCATCACCAGCGACCACAATATTTTGAGCCTTTTTGATAAGTTTCCCTTTGGTGTCACGATAATGTTCCATAGTCTTATGATAGTCCAAGTGTTCATGGCTAAGATTAGTGACTACACCGGTATGGATGGGAATACCGGCTAGTCGTCCTTGATCAAGAGCATGAGATGAAACTTCTAATACCAGATGTGTGATACCCTCTTTTTCCATTTTTTTTAAATAGCTATTCAGTTGCCCTGGCGACAATGAAGTTTTGTGGGTCTCATTCACCTCATGATGATTTCCCCATGCGAAATGGGTGGTTGTTAGCATGCCAGCATGAATGCCCTGACTTTTAAGTACATGATAAATCATGCTTGCTGTAGTAGTTTTCCCATCAGTGCCAGTGACACCAATTACAATCATATTTCTCGCTGGATGCCCATATTTTTTCGCATAATGAGCCCCTTTGATGCGATGATACCAAAGTCTAGGTAGAAAGCGGGCAGGAATAAGGCGCTTGAGAAAGGAAAGCATCAATAATAATTACTAATTACCAAATCTGTGTTGAGCCTGTCGAAACATTACGAATTACGAATGAAGTTGGCAAGTTTTGATTTTGATGAGGATTTTATTTAGTTTGTTCTTAGCATTGAATACTATGTCAGCATTATTACGTACTTGTAGTATTACGGGGAAAGCTTTTATTGTATCAGATGCTGAGCAAGCGCATATGCGCAAATTTGAGGAATTGCACCCTTTGTTAAAAATAGGGGATATTGCCTTGCCCACTATTCATCCTCTGGAGATAATGAGGCAAATGCAGAGCTATGTTACACTCAACTCTTTATTCAATGGAATCAGTGCCATTTCTGGTAAGCTGCTTATTACTAGATATAGTCCAATATTAGGTTATAAAGTTTGCACTCATGATGAATTTTGGGGCGAAACGGTTGATAATACAGCTTTTGGTAAATCATATGATTTTAGCCGGTCCTTTTTTCAGCAATGGAATGAACTATTGCATGGAGTCTATATGCAGCCATTAGTACAGATTAATTGTAATAATAGTCCATATGTCGATGCTTCATCGCATCTCCAGAACTGTTATATGTGCTTTGGAGTAGGTGAAAGTGAGGATTGCTTCTACTGTATAAAGTCTCGTTATCCATTAAAAAATAGAGATTGTATTGATGGTGTCGGGATTGTTGGTTGTGAGCTTTGCTATTCTTGTGTGGATTGTGACAATTGTTATGCTTGTCAGCACTGTCATGACTGTATCAGCTCAGTTCAGTGTTTCGGATCCTATGATTTAATTGGTTGTAAGCATTGCTTTGGTTGTTATGGCCTTAGGCATCAAGAATTCGTGATTTATAATCAACAAGTTGCTCCAGAAGAATATGAAGCTTTTATTAAACAAGCTCGTCTAGGAGACTACTCGACTCGGCAAATTGCTTTGCAACAGTGTGAATTGTTTTTAGCTAATGCTAAACCGATTGATCAAATTAGAAATTGTGAAAATGTTACTGGAAATTATCTGCGTCATTGTCAAAATGTAGAGCAATGTTATTTGGCTGAAGATTTACAAGATTGTGGTTGGTCTACAGGCGCAAAGGGAAAGGATTGTTGGCGTGGTGAAGTATTGGATGGTGAGCTGGGCTACAATTCTGTTATTCTCTTTGGTCGTTTGGGCTATGGGAATTCTATCAATGTAGGCAATGAGAATTTCTATAGTTATATGATTTTTAATTGTGATAGTTGTTTTGGTTGCACCATGCTCAAAAAGAAATCTTACTGCATTTTGAATAAGCAATATTCTAAAGAAGATTATTATCTGCTTGTACCTCAAATTATCGCTCATATGAAAGCGATGGGGGAATGGGGACAATTTTTACCGCCAAGGTATGCCCCACATTTTTATAGTGAGTCGCAAGCTGCAGAGTGGTTTGATCCGTTATCAGAGCCTGAATTGAAAAGAAGAGGATATAGATGTGATGATATTGCTGCTTATAGGCCATCAAAAGAAAACGGTAGGATTGTTCAAACTTGGTCAGAAAGCATCGTTGATGTTGATTTAGAGAGCGTGCTCCAACAGACTTTTGTCTGTGTTTCAACTGGCAATGCTTATCGCTTTGATCGTCGAGAAATAGAGTTTTATCAAGCACAAAAGATTCCTTTACCAAGGATACACTGGAAAGAACGCCTAAAAAGGCTAATGAGCAAACGAAAGCTTATTCCTACAGTTTAAAGCTACGCAGTATTCAATATCACGGCTAGCTTCAGTTTAACTAATTCATTAAATACCACCTTAATTCCCTCAGAGTTTTTATACCAGGCTTCTCTGGAAAACTTTTTTACAGTGGAACAATTTACTCGGTAAACTTTTTTTCTTTGAAATTTACTACTAAGTTATCAGTAGCGAATAGTAGGATCTTTATATTTTTTGCCAGTGATTGGGCAATAATACTTTTCCCAATTCGTGGCGCACCACCAACAAAATAAATCATGGAATTTTCTATAACTTCCTATTCTCATTAGGACATTACTATCAACTCTGCTTATGCTGATCCTTCGGTCGCAATTAGTGATCGTAGCTGGCCTTGTTAGTTGAAAAAAAGATTACTATCAATTCTAAATAAGCTATCTACTGTCAATCATAATAGCTGATCTCTAATATTGACCGCCAATATCTCATGCTACAGTAGGCACAATTAGTTTTATCTATGAAAAAACTGTTTAGCTGGCTCGCAACTTTTCTTTTCATCATCAGCCTAGCTCCGCAATCAGCAGCAGCTCTGTTCCCAGACCTTTCTTCCGATCATCCCAATTATACCGCCATTGCTTTTCTCCGCGATCGCAATGTAATTAATGGTTATCCGGATGGTTTGTATCGTCCAGGGAATGCTGTGACTCGGGGTGAAATACTGAAAATTTTAATGCGGGCAGCAGGTTATACTAGTTTGGCGCCAGTGAGCAGCAATCCATTTCCAGATGTATCTCACGATCACGCTTTTGCTGTTTATATCCAAGCCGCTGCTCAGTTAGGGATCATTCGGGGCTATGATGACGGTTTATTTCGAATGGACAGAACGGTCAGCCGTATCGAAGCTCTCAAGATGCTACTCTTGGCAAATAATATTAATACAAATACTTTACCTAGGGGTGCCAGCTATTCTGATATTGCCCTAGATACTTGGTATGCTCCCTATGCTCGTTATGCGTTAGATCATGGATTAGTAGATGCTTTCTCAGGTAATACTCTTCGCCGTGATGAATTATTGAATAGAGGACTTGTAGCAGAAATGGTTTATCGTTTTTACCGTGATCGGCCAGACCTTTTACCACAGAGTCCTACGCCAACTCCTAGCCCAACTTCCGCACAAACTCCAACCCCTAGTCCAACTCCCGTACAAACTCCAACCCCAGCGGTAACAACATCACCAACCGTCTCATCAGCACCCACACCATCGGCTACTCCCACACCAGAGCCGACTCCTTCATCAGCTCCATCCCCAGAACCAACACCGACACCGACTCCGACGGAGACACCATCTAGCACTCCTACACCAGTCACTTATACTCCATCGACAAGGGCAAGAATCGATGATGCCAGCGCACATTTTGTCTGTCATCCTGGCTCTATCGACTATAGTGCAAGAGTAGTACTAGTTCCGGGCACACTGGATGATTATTCTCGTATAGATGTAAATTATTATTGGTGGTTTGGTGATGGCACAAGAAGTGTCGATCTCGTCTATTCTTACTACCACACAGCCTATGATGGCACCTTAGAAGGACGCACCATTACATTACCTACATATAACTATAGTAGTGGCTATCCTGGATTCCTGTCTGGATCAGTGCGCATAGCTTTAGCAAATTGGCCAGATTCTGTTTGGACCGTAGATACAATGCCTCCAACTGATCCGAATGTCTGTCCTTAACAAACAAAGTATTTTGATGAATTATGCCCGACAGGCTTTTTAGAAGGCCTAGAAAAACGTTTCCTAAAGGGGGCGCGTGATGACCGGTTGCGCATTCTTAGAAAAATTGGATCGAACTACAGACTAAATAATGGTGAACTGGCTTGCGAAGTGCATAAACCATATCTTACGCTTCACAAGCTCACAGAGTTTACAAATTTCAGGATCGAACCAGGAGAAACACAGCATAGAAGCAGCAATAATACAGTAGGAGATCAACGCATTAGTGCTTGGCAGGTCCGGAAGGAATCGAACCTTCATCGACGGTTTTGGACCCCGCACGATAGAGCGGGGCTACCGTTGAACGACAGGCTTAAATTGAATCGGAAATGTAAATACGCTCCATCAATCTTCTGTAAGTAGCACCAAACTGTTTCAAAATGGATTCGTGGCAGGCCCGGAAGGAATCGAACCTTCATCGACGGTTTTGGACCCCGCACGATAGAGCGGGGCTACCGTTGAACGACAGGCTTAAATTGAATCGGAAATGTAAATACGCTCCATCAATCTTCTGTA
>JACQZO010000013.1 GCA_016207805.1 Candidatus Abawacabacteria bacterium
ATTGGAGAAGGAGAAGGTTGTATGCATACCGAGAGGATCTTTGTCCTATGACAACAAGCTTCTCCTCTCCTTCCCCAATCTTACTTTCTCACCAACAAGATGTCATTTCTTCTTGGCTCTTCCTGTATATGACAATGGAGGAAGAGGTTCTGACCTGGCTACTTTGTCATGCATGGTCACCCAGCAAAAACACTCAATACCTGTGTTAATGCCAGCCAATGTGTCTCCGCTAACAGCCTTGTCCTAGCTGATTTTTTGCCTTTACCTTGTTTTGCTCTTTTGAGCCCCAATGCAAATTCTAGATTTTAGCTTCTAGATTTTCTCTGCGATTTTGCATCTTAAGCTTTCGTTGTACACTGCCATCGGGCTAATTTCTTTTTCATGAAAATTTCCTTAGCTACATTTCATAATTCTTCGGCTAATATTCATATAATAGGCGCAGTGGCGGTGGAAGGATCGGTGATTGCGCGCTTTTTATTTTCCCTGGGAGCCAAAAATGTTACCCTGCATGACTTTTGTGAAAAGAAAGAATTTCCTAAACGCTTTCGTACTTTTCATACTGGTGTGCAAGATAGCATCGACTTATGGCAAAAAATGCGATCATTGCCTTACCCGATACACTTTAAAGATTCTTATCTAGAGGGGATTGAGCAGGCAGAATTATTATTTATCAATCAGGCTTGGTATCGATATGCATTTAATTTTCCCAAATTGGGTGACATTGTAAATGCTGGTGCTATACCCGTTTCCAGTATGATTGATCTGTATTTACAACTTTTCCCGGGGAAAACTATTGGTATTACTGGTACCCATGGCAAGACAACAGTTACTCGTTTGATGGCCCATGTATTAAAAACAGCTAATAAAAAAGTGTATACCTCTGGCAATGATAGACATAGCGAACAAATACTAGAAAAGATTACTCAAGGTACGATTGGGGCAGAAGATATTTTAGTCTTAGAAATTAGTAACCGTCAGCTAAAGCAATCATTAGAAAAAAGCCCTACTATTGCAGTGATAACTAATGTCTATCCTAATCATTTAGATGAGCATGCTGATTTCGCCGACTATCGTGCTACTAAAATGCGTATTGCCGAAAAGCAGACCAAGCAGGATTTGTTAATCGTGGGTAATAATGATGCTGTGTTAGCTGATTGGGCCCAGGAAAAACAGGCTTTAGTAATCACAACAGAAAAGATTGATTATATTAAAAGTACATTTACTTTGCCCGATACTTTGGTAGGCGAGCATAACCTCACCAATGTGGCGATAGTTTATCAAATTGCGAAATCACTGGAGATTAATGATAGTGTATTTCAAAATGCCTTAACTTTATTTCCTGGAGTAGAGAAACGTCAAGAGAGTATATTTAAAACTGAACAAGTGAAGGTAATTAACGACAGCATTGCTACTACTCCCACTGCCACTACGATGGCCGTGCGCACCTTTGCTAAAGAGCCACTTTTTCTCATTATGGGGGGAGATGATAAAAATATCCCGCAAACAAGTTGGGATGAGCTAGTAAAAACTATTCAGGCACTAACAAATATTCAAGTAGCTATTTTACCAGGCACCATTAGAGCAAAATTAGCCCATCTGTCAGCGCAATTGGTGCCTACCTTAGAAGATGCGTTAGCAGCGGCACAAACATTTCTTAGTCAACAAAAAAGCCCCACCACAATCCTCGTATCTCCAGGTGGTGAGGCTTTTTATACCAAATTCTTAGCAGGTAAATCGTTAGAGAAACTAGCCCAAGATTATTTTTCGTCCTCCACCACTTTAAATTTAGGATGATTCTCTTTATCAAAACCAGAAATCTCTAGCTCTACCATACAACCCGCATCGGAGTCGCAAATAATCCGTGCGCCCTCAAATAATTCGTCTTTCGCTACGGTGAGTTCTTCACCACACATGGGACAAGTGATAATATCCTCATTGTCACCATCCTCTTCCTCTTCATCACCGACACGAGCTTTCTTGGCCGTTTTCTTGGGTTCTTGTTCTTCTACATCAACCTCTTCATCATCAAAGCCAATATCATCATCGTCATCGTTGCCGAGGACTACACGGTAATTAGCATCAAAGAAAGACATAAGCAAAAGGTTACCAAATCGTACCCCACTTTACCCATTTTTAGATAAAATGCAAATGCTGTTTTCTGGTATTAATAAGCGACGCTTTGACATATGGCGCTATCAGGCACTTTATCCTCACCATCTATCTGATGATGCGCTACTAATTAGTGATCAGAGAAAAGAGTTTACAGCTCTAGAACAACGCTATGATACATTGTGGATTAAACATGAAGATGAACATCCCTTGGGCTCACATAAAGGGAGAAGTTTGGCCTACCAATTAAGTGTGTTAACAGCTGCTGGTCACCAACGTTTTGTGCTCTCTTCATCAGGAAATGCTGCCATTGCTTTTCTATCGCTTACTCCCAGCCTGCAAAGTTTCGCCATAGTTTCAAGTCATATCGATGCTGCAAAGTTACACTATCTGCAGAATCTTTCTACCGTGGGACATGTAATTATGTCGTCGGTGGCACCAAATTTGACTCGTGCTTTGGTAAAGCAAAAAGAATTCATAGATTTGCGACCATCGCAAAGTGAAGACGCCATTATTGGTCTTAGTTCTCTGGGATTTGAACTGTTTGAGCAAATGCCTGATTTGTCAGATCAATACGCAATTGTTTCGGTCACCACTAGTGGGGGTAATGTCTTGGGCATGCATAGAGCCTTTAGTTTATTGCAACAACAAGGCTTAATAAAATCTTTACCGCGCCTTTATCCAGTACTTTTAGAAAACTATCCAGCTGGTCATTTGAGTCCAGAGCGCAGGCGCCAATTGGTAACTGTTGTTGCCGAATCTAAGAGCGAAATATTGGTATCGTCTCCAGTATACAATGGGCAACAGCTCACATCATTTGAAGGTAATACTGCATACCAAGTATATGAGCAAAATAAGCAAAAACTAGGCAAGACGATAGTGCTATTTACCGGCAGAATATGGCCAGTCTCGGGGGAAACGGCTACTATGCCGATGTATCAATCTTTGGCAGCTTTAGTAAAGAATTACTCTTTATAATATGGTCTTCTACATAGTGCCTGAAATCCGTTATGCAATTGGTTTGGCGGATATTGTTTCCGAACCGATGATGATTATCACCGGACATGAGCATCCAGCTATTGCTCTATTACGTAAGCAGGGGATTGAAGTGTGGTGTGCTGAAGAAGAGGGCAAAAAAACTTCTTACAATGCTCCGGGTTTACTTCGTTTATCAGCAGTGCAAAAGCTAGTCTTGGAGGTTCCTGTCAAGAAAAGAAAGCTACTTACTTTCAAAATTTCCCCCCCATTTACGCTCTTGGCTGAGAAGCTAGAAGCACAAGTACTGATGCCTTCTTATAAACTCAATCGATTTTGGGAAGATAAAAGTCGTTCGGCGGCAGCCTTAGCGAAAGAAAAAATTCCCGTCAAACAATCACGGACTGCTACGTTGAGGTCTTTATCTTATCGTGCCGTGGCCAAATTATTGGCAGCAAAAAACCTAGTAGTACAAAAGCCTCATGGTATGGCTGGGAATAGCACCTACTTTGTTAACAATGAAAAAGAATGGAAAAAGTTAACCAGCTCTATTGGAGTGAATCCCTTGGTGAAGGTCTCACCTTTTTTAGAGGGGACTGTCTATACAGTGAACTGCCTGCTCTCAACCAAAGGCAAGGCACTATGTAGCTATCCTATGCTGCAAATTACCGGTGATGAGCGTTTCACTCGTTATCCTGGGGGTACTTGCGGTTTGGATATGACTGGTGCCCAAAAGTTTAAAAAGCCTACGCTAACGAAAATAGAAAAAGTGATTCAATCGCTAGCAAAAGTCTTACATAAGGCCGGTTTCTGGGGATGGTTTGGTGTTGATTTTGTTGTATCTGTTCGTGATGCGGTGACGGTATTGGAAATAAATCCTAGATTCACGGCCTCTATTAGCATATTTACGCAAGCACAAAATTTACAATTGAAGCATTCTTTTTGGCAGCAATTCCTAGATGAAAAAGAAAAGAAAGTGCAATGGATGCGACCATTGCTCTACACTTCATTACTGCTACGCAATATCACTGAGGACAATCAAATAATTAGCAAAAAGTTCACTCCAGGTATATATACATGCCAAAAAGATACTTTGTTATTAAAACAAGAAAGTGTTTTGCTCAAGGACTTGAAAGCAGACAATGAATACTTAATTATCGCTAAAGGAAAAGACAGTGTGATTCATCCCGATGGCGAATTCGCTACTATTGTCACTCATCGTAGCGCCACGCAAAAAGGATCGGTAGATAAAGAGCTAGCAAAAATAGCTGATTTAGTTAAAATGGCCCTGCTTAATTAGCAATTTGCGATAAACAATGGAATAGAACCACTTCAACCTTTTCCATTCGTAATTCGTAATTCGTAATTCGTAATTGTTTATGGCAGATATCGAAAATCCTATTGGCTTAGAGAAAGGCCATGATGTCCAAGGACAAAAACCTTCAGAAGCGGGAGCGATTCCTCCCGGTGTCATGGAAAAGGCTAGTGAATATGGTGTGCAACCAAGCCAATGGCAACAATATGGCCAACATATTCAAGATGAATATAACCGCATCATGAATGTAATTATGCATGAGTATAAACTCTTGGATGAAGTGGAGCAGACGAGAATATTGAAGGCTTTAGAGTCTGGCGATGATCATGCTCTTGATGATGTTTTGCTATTGGTAGAAGCTCATTTACAAGGACAAAACCGTGAATTGCCACATGTATTGGGCAATCTCAAAAAAGTGGCGGCCAAAAAGATTATTGATTTAGCAGCAGAAGGAAAACTGGAAACAGCCATACCCACGAAGCAGGCCCAATATCAAGACGATGCTCTGGCACCAGTAGTAGAAATAATTGTCACTTTTTTTCAGACCGCTAATGTGGCTGAGCAGCAAGCAATAAAGTTGGCTTTGGTAGCGGGCACTCCACAAGCATTGGATGCTCTCGTTCAAAAACTTACAGCCTTTGGTTATAAGTTAGAAGAGCTCAATATTGATGAGCTGAAGAGGAGAGCGGCAGAAAAGATATTGCGTTAATTCAATAATACAAATTACATGGTGGTTTTGATTTTTAAATGCCTAATGCTAAGCTGCTCAGGAATTTCTTAGTAATTTTTATGGCAGCGAATAAAATCATTTTAGATCTTGATCAGCTACGAGAGCTTATTGAGGTGCACAAAATTCAGAAAAAGCGAATTGTTTGCACTATTGGTTCCTGGGATATGCTGCATATTGGGCATTTGCGTTATTTAAATAGAGCTCGCAGCTGTGGAGATCTTTTGGTTGTGGGAGCTGATTCTGATCGTGGTATCAAAATTTATAAAAATCCTTTACGTCCTATTATCCCTCAAGAAGAACGATTGGAAATGCTTTCTTATCAAGATTGTGTAGATTATGCGACCTTGATTGACGATATTGATGATCAAGGAAAATGGCAGTATGAACTCATTAAAACTATTCAACCTGATGTGTTCGTCTGTATTACGGAGAGTTATCCCGAACAGCAAAGAAAAGAAATCAAACAATATGTAACTGAGCTGGTAGAGCTTCCTCGTCAGGCAGAAAATACTTCTACTACTAAGATCATTGAAAAAGCGATCAAAACTCATTTGGCTGAATTGAAGGCAATGGTCGAAGGGAAATAGATTCTAATTATCAGTTAATTATGTTAATACTTGGAGCCTTTAGTATCTTACACAAGGGGTATCTCACAATTATTAATAAATACCCCGAAGCTAGTATCGCCATTTTGGATGATGACTTGGCAAATGAGTTATATATATTAGAGACTGACCTTAGAAAGATGCCTGCAGAGCAAATGAAGCTTCTTCTCGCCACGCTTGGTCGCCCTGTTTCTATTATTGGCAAAGCTAATGTCGCTGAAGTACAAGATGCGGACAAAGTGGTTTTAATTAGTGATGATACTATCGATGAATTTAAAAAGAGGTATTTAGCTGAGCACAAAGATGTGATATCAGAAACAGGCTTTTTCTATCACGAAACCAAAAATGTTTTTTCTGCAGATGATGCTCAGGTAGAGGCTACCAAAGTTTACACTGAAGAAGATATGCAGTTTATGAAAATGGCTTCTGCAGAAACAGCTCATAGCGGTTGCTTTTGGCGCCAAGTCGGTTCAGTTTTGGTGAAAGATGGTAAAGTGGCTTTTTCTAGTTGTAATCAAATGTTGCCTAATAAAGATGAGTGTTATCGTATTGGTTGTATTCGTGATCAATTAAAACCAGGCGAGAAGCCAGAAATATGTTCTGCAATACATTCTGAAGCGTATGTAATAGCCCAAGCTGCTCGTGATGGTGTTGGATTAGCAGGAACATCTATTTATGTAACTGTTTTCCCTTGTCCACCATGCGCCAAATTAATTGCAGCATCAGGAATAAAGAAATGTTTTTATAGTGGTGGTTGGTCAAACTTTGATGGTGAACGAGTTATGAAATCTCAAGGTGTGGAATTGATTAAAGTGCCTCTTTAAACGAATAGTTTATGGCAAAAAATAAAGCTGGTATTGATACCCGTTATGCCAAAACCGGCGATTACAAAGATACGTTAGAAAGCATCATTAAAACTGACAAGTGTCCTTTTTGTCCTGATAATTTTAAGTATCATAAGAAGCCTATTTTGCGGCGCTACAAGGGCTGGTGTGTAACTGAAAACTCTTGGCCCTATGCGAATACCAAGCATCATTTTATTTTTATTTCAAAAGCACATAAAGAAAATTTCGCTGAAATTAATGATGCAGATTTTCATGCAGTTCGAATACTAGCTAATTGGCTCACCAAAAAATATAAGATTAAGGGTGGAGGATTGACGTTCCGTTTTGGTGATTCTTCCTACACAGGAGCTACTGTTAGACACTTACACATGCATTTTATTGTGCCAATACTTGATTCCAAGAAACAACAGGCCGTTCCTGTATACTTCCCGATTGGTTAGTTTGACACTGATCATAAGAAAGATTAGATTCGCGCAAGCCTTGCTAGTTTTATGACTATTGATTTACGCACAGAAAATACTTATGTCAAATATACTAATTTGATGCAAGAAGGGAGAAATGTATTTGCTGCTTATTTTGATGTGCCCGAACCGCAAATTATTATCACTTGCGGAGCAACTGGGGCTTTACATGCTGTATTTTCTCACTTTTCCAAATACACTTTAGCTATCATGCCGTTTGAGTACTTCGATATCTTTAACTTTGCTGATTTGCATCAATGTCAACTCGTGATTGCTGCCACCAAGAATGATCAGCAAAATGATATAAATGCATTTTGTGAAATCATTAGAAATAGAAGGCCTCAACTTGTATATATTTCACTTCCTAATAATCCTTTAGGCCAAAGTTACAGTGAACATGAAGTAATAGATATTCTGACCGCTTTAACTTCTGAGCAAGTATGTGTGTTTGATCAAACATTACTGACAGATAAACCTTTTTCTAATATTTTTTTTAGAAAATATGGTGCTGATAAACGCATTATTGTAATCGGCTCATTTTCAAAGTCACATAATTTAGTTAATGAAAGAATCGGTTATATGTTTATGCCTTGTGTGATGGTGCCTTTTCATCCCTATGCTCATGCGCCTTCAGCGCATTCGTTAAAAAAAGTGATGCGAGTAATTAGTTCTCGTGACTATGCTCAAAAGACAATAAAGCTTATTGAAGCAAACAATAAATTGATTAAAGGTTGGGCGGATAAGCATGATGAATTCTGTTGGTTTGATTCCAATACTAATTTTGGCGCTCTACATGTACGAAAAGTTCCTATAGTTGATTTTGCTCGAAAACTTGCTCGAGCAGACATCCTAGTCAAAACTAATTACGACTTGAAGTGCCCCGGTAATTTTCTCCGAGTACATTTAGGTGAACCGCTGAGCAAAATTAAGAAGTTTCTGAAAGTGCTTTCAGAATAAATTGTGAAGCATCCTAATCAGTGCAATATAATTCTTTAATACTTTTAATTTCTATGATGCGAGAAGGTAACGTTGGTACTCTAGTTGATCCAAGATATGCTGATACTGAATATGCTGCTTCCCTAAAAGAATATGAGGAAGAAGGAATCTGTCCCTTTTGTCCTGCCGGTCTAGAAAGAGATAAAAGGGTTATACTCAATCATGCCTGCGGCTGGTTTGTCACTGATTCGATACGTCCATATAAAGATAGATTAGACACTATTGTGCCTGTACATGCTTTGCTCATTCCTGATAGGCATATAGTGAGTCCACTGGAATTAGAAGTTGACGATATGATGGCTATAAGAGAATTGCTTCGTTGGGTTATGACTAATAAGGGCATTGATAGTGGTGCTATGAACATGCGTTTTGGGATTAACGCTGGGTCTACAGTGCGTCATATACATGTACATATAATATCGCCCAATTT
The DNA here is from genome assembly GCA_016207805.1 of Candidatus Abawacabacteria bacterium. Classification (NCBI taxonomy): domain Bacteria; phylum Candidatus Abawacaibacteriota; species Candidatus Abawacabacteria bacterium. The sequence continues at coordinate 8,467 of JACQZO010000013.1, forward strand.
AGATCAGACGGGCAGTTCTGTACCAGTAGATTTTCCTATTGGCTAAAATTTCCATTTGGATAGTGTTTTGCTACACTGCAGCCAATTGTTAACTTTTCTCTATGGATTGGCCAATATATTTCAAAGATAAGCTAATTATTGGTGACGAAAAATCTGAAGTTGGGATTGTCACTTTGTGGACTCCGGTCAGTAGAATTGTGGATCCAATAGATAAATCGCTCTTTTCCTTGGCTGGACAGTTGTATTCTAAAGAAGGAATCAATTTTATTCTGCGTAATGTTTTAGCTAATCCTAATATTCGCTACTTGATCGTGTGCGGTGAAGAACGAAATGGTAGTGGTGCAGCATTGGTCAAGTTTTTGGAAAAGGGCATAGATGCAGAAAATAATGTGCTGGAAACTGAATATGCCCAGATTCATAAAGAAATTCCTTTAGATGCTATCGAAACTTTTCGCAAAAATGTGAAAGTGTGCAATATGATCGGTAATTATAACCCCGAAGATGTTGTCACTGCTCTGAAAGCATACCAAGCATCGCAAAGTGGTTTGTGGGGAGAATCTCAAGTATTCCCTGAGCCCAAAATTGAATTTGATGGGGTGATGCCGAGCGATCAATCTATTTTCAAAATACGCCGTAAATTTATCGGTATGGCTTGGCTTGAAGTGCTCAAGCTAATTATGAAATTTGGCACAGTGCGAGAATCTTTTTACGGGAATAATTGTAAAGAGTTGTTTAATATTGCTTCAGTAATTACTGATGAAGATCCTGATAACTTTAAAATGTTCCCATATTATCAAATTACCCAAGAAGATATTGCGGAGTACCTACCCAAGTTTATGACTGGAGAAAAGGGGACTGCAGACTATACCTATGGTGAACGTCTCTGGAATTTTCCTCATCTAGGCATTGATGGTCAAATTACTAATCAGGTGGATGATGTAATTGTGGACTATTTAACTCGCTATCCCACAGACCGTGCAGCTTGCGCTACTATTTTCAATATTGCTGATCATAAAGCAAAAACGGCTCCCTGTATGACCTTTGTACAGGCAACAAATGTTGAGGGCAAATTAGATCTTACCGCTTATTTCCGTTCGCATGATATTTTCGGTGGCTGGTTGCTCAATGCTTTTGGTTTAAGAACATTACAAAAATATATTGCGGGTAAATTAGGTTGGGAACTAGGAAATCTGACCATTCTTTCAAACTGTGCCCATATTTATGATAATAATTGGAAATTAGTCCAAGAACTTATAGACAAATATGGTCAAGGCCTAGATTGTTCATCTGACCCTCGTGGGCATGTGGTAATCAGCACTGAAGGTGAAGAAATTGTAGCTAAGCATCTTTCACCCAATGGTAAGCCAATCCAAGAGTTTCGTCATAATGGTAAAGATGAAAGTGCCACTATGAAGCTCTACAATAAACTAGTGTTGTCAGAAGTTGTGTCGCAAGTCTCACATGGACTCTATATCGGTTCTGAGTTGCAAAAAGCAGAGATAGCGATTAAGGAAGGTAAAGGCTATATCCAAGATCGCTACTTACAATAATTGGCAATAAGCAAAGTATCGAGCAAAAGCGCTGTTATTTAAACAGTTCATTTTGCTCTTTGCTCTTGCTCAACAGCTAGTACTGGCATCAAACAAACAGTCCCAGTTATGTTTCGTACCATTGAGCCAAATCTCATAAGTACTTACTGAGGGGAATTGCTTGATAGTTTTATCCATTTGTTCTTTGACGCGAGGGACGTCACAGGTGCCGCCAAAAGTTAAGCTACCACTGAGTTCTACTTTTGCCATGGTGCCAATCATAGTGACATTGCTTACCGTTAGGCTATTTGTGGCTAGTGCAGTAATGAGTCCAGACATGCCATAGTTATAAGTGTTCACACTCAAAAGTTCTTCTATCGCTGTCTTTAATGGAGTTGTGGTACTGACCGTACGATTGACCATTACGATACTGTCTCCACAGCCGAAAGAACTTGGACCGGTAGCAGTGCCAGATGCATCAACTAAAGCAATTTGCACGGTGGTTACAGGAGTAATGGTGGGAGCTGGAGATACCATTGGTTTACAACCTGCCATTATCGGTGTGCCAGGCGTAGCAGTATCACATGATGCTATCGGAGTTGCAGTGGGCGACATCATAGGAGCTATGCTGCAACTACTTAATAATACTACTAAGGCAAGAAGACTAAACTTTTTCATATTATAAAGATCAAGGCTTATTTATTGTGCCAGTGAGAGAGCAAAATGCAAAGTAGTAACTAAGTAAGTAGTTGGACAGTCGTCGGAGTTGTGGTTGGGGGAAAAACTCTTCTTAGCCATGCGCGTTTTTCAGAAACTTCCGTAAGTAATGCATCCTTCATTTGTGGTAGCCGTGCTATATCAGCGAGCTTCACACAAATTTCATGAGGAGTGTAGCGTTGAGTTACTGCAGCTGATAGACCCCATTGAGGCAAAACTTCTAGCAGTTCCTGGACATCAATTCCCTGTTTTTTAGTTTGCAGGTTATCTACTGGTAGCCAATGCGGAGCACGTGCTTTGCTTAGTAAATAGAGCAATATCTCTACCGGAATGATTTCGTCTCTTTCACCTAAAAGATCTTTTTTCAATAAAACCGCATTGACTTTTTGTCGCCATACTTCTTGCTTGGCAGCATCCAGGCTTTGTAAATATTTAAAAGTATTCCTAGGAAACCTACCTTTATCTATGTCTGCAAGTGTTCTAGACCAAAGCGCAGCAGTATCTGTGGTTGCCAGGATAGTCAATGAGCTGCTTGCTATCATGCTGTCCAAATAACCTCTTGCTTGTCGGCGACTAAATAAATGATGGCTATAAGCATGAGCTGTATCTTCAACTGCCAACCAACTTTTAGAATTTTTTTTCATAACAATAAAACAAGAATTAATTTTGAGCAGTTTTCAGTGTTTGTAATGCTGCCCGATGAGCACGAATAATGCTTTCGCGTCTTTCACGCAGGTGCTTATCATATAAAGCTTTCAACTGTGGCGTCCGCAAAATGGTAGTTAAATCTAAGCAAGTACTATAGGCACTGCAACTAAATGCCATATCACTGCGAGTCTGCCAATGAGCATACATACTTATTGTTTCTGCAATTTGTTCTCGATGCAGGGGACTATTTACTAAAGCAGGAGGAAATACTCTAAAAGCAAGTGCTCTGTGAAGCATTTCCATTACTACTTCTATTGGTAATATATCTAGTTCTTTGCCTCGATAAGAAGGATGTAGTATATCCTGGATGTCAGCACGGATCGCGTCTCTTTTGTGGCTAGCTAAAGATTCAATAACATTATATGCATCTGCTGGGAAGCCTGGTGACTTTCTATTTTCTAACGCTTCTGCTCTATTGTCGGTCTCATCCTCATTTTCTTCGGCCTGGTCTGTCTGTTCTTGAGTGCTATCTAAATTATCTGACACAATAAATGTTTCTAAAAAATGGCCTTGTTGTTCGGTGCTAAAATCCCAATGTGGCGGCGTGATGATTTGCCCTGGAGCAAAAGTTTTGCCGAGCCAGACTTTCAAAGGTTGTCGCCAGTCTAAATAATCAATGCCACCTGGACCATCCACAAAATAAATTTAGTACCCCACTGTAACCGTTGTTTTGTGACCAAGCAAGTGATTTGCCTAAGCGCTAAGATGCTGCAAATCTTCTTGGCCATGAGAAGATAGCCAAGCTTTAATAGTGGTGCTAGTGATTAGTTTAGGATTCTGATACGTGGAACGCCACACGGCAAATGCTCTAGAACTATCTTGAAATGGCGCCTTAACAGTTTTCCAAGGACTGAGCCTTCGCTTATCTCGAGCAATTGCCTTAACTAAAACAAAACCGCCTAATACTCTGGCACCACCACCATCAGTATTGGGATTGTCTCCTACCATCCAGGTTCGTTCAGGTACAAATCCCATGATTCTACAAGCATCCAAGAATCCTCGTGGATCAGGCTTAGATATGGTGCCCTTATATACAGGAATATGGCGTACTGCTTCGAGGGGAGCCAAGCGTGCTCCTGATAAATGATTAGAATATACCCCGAAATGAATGCCGCGAGATCGTAAGTTATCGACCCAGGCCAAACTGCTAGCCAAAATATCTCCCTCAGGAACAGCCAAACAGCCATCTACATCGAGCAAAAGATTATCTACCGGCTTACCTGTTAAAGCAGTCAAAGCTCTAGGATCAATATCTACTACGCTATCAACATAGGCACTGATATGATCGCGAAGCACGCCACGAACCATCACTCGCAAGCCAAAACCAAACTTTTCCGGATTCATCCCTTCACGATCTTGTTCTCGAACAACCATTTTGCCACTGTGTTCCATGGGGACGCCCGTTAATTTGCCCCAATATAGCACAGGAAAATCATTACTAGCCAAACGACCCAAAAATAATTTGCTTTGGTATTGCGGTAGCTTTAATCTGACTCTGTAATTTCATAGTATGAAAACTTGGTGGCTGAAAGCGCTAATTATCTTAGGTAGTATTGGGATACTGATAAGCATAGGCTGCTATGTCCATACGCAGCTCTTTCTCTTGGGAGCAGTGCATACAGAAGGAAAAGTCGTAGCTGTGGATTTACAATTTGATGGTTCGGGTGATCCTACCTATGTGCCTACGGTACAATTTCAAGACGCTTTGGGTGTGACCAGAACATTTCAGCCCTTTACTAGTTATGATGCTTCAGAATATGAAACCAACGATATAGTAAAAGTGGCTTACGATTTGTCTTATCCTGAAAAAGCAGTTTTGCTCAGTTGGGGAGAGCTATACCTGATTCCTTTTCTGCTAGCTATGGTCTCAGTGATGTGTGTCGGTTTTTCTTTGCTTTTTAGCTTTTTTCTAAAACAGGAAAGTTCACGCAAAAATCATTGATTACTCACCTTGTGAATAAAATTTTATTAACTTAGCCTTTGGTTAGTAAGCAACTTTTTTATGCAACAAGCTGTATGGGATCATTATCGTTCTTTTGGTTTGTTTACTTTTCCAGGCAAATACCAGGAAGATTTACAAAAGAATTTGCCCGATGATATTCGAGAAATTGGTAAATTAGTGCGTGGCAGCTTAGTTCATCGTACTTCCTTGATTGAAGGTAATCAGCTTGAAAATACTGATCTGCGCTTTGGTGATATGACTAGAATGCCTTGGTATCGTCAGCCTGAAGATGATGTACTTACCACAGCTAGTGCCATGCTTGCCGAGCTCTATCGCCGAGATCCCAGAGGAATTGTGGCTGATAGAGCGGTAGAAAATAAATTAGTGGTAACTTGTCGATATGTAGCCATTTTAATGGCTAGTATTTTGAAAGCGAAAGGAATTCCAGCCAGAGTCAGAGCCGGGCATGCCCCTTATTTTTCCTTTTGTCACCAAATGAATATTAGTTGTGACCATTGGCTCAATGAGTATTGGCATGAAAAAGAAAAACGGTGGGTAATTATTGATGTCGATGGCAGCCTCAGTTTGGCAGAAGACTTTGATCCCTATGATATGCCTGCTGGTAAGTTTGATTTTCCCGCACCCGCTTGGTTGGGACTACGCAAACAAACTATTGATCCACTGCGCTTTTGGAATGCGAAGCCAGAACGGGGTGCCTTGGTTCTGCTGTGGTCATTCTTTTACGATTTTCATTGTTTAATGAATCAAGAAATTCTTTATATTCATGGGCCATTATTTGGCAGCTCAGTACAATTAGCTAATCTTTTGCCAGAAAAGTTAAAAAAGATTGATGATTTAGCAATTTTACTGTGTGAACCAGAGAAAAATTTCGCCGCCTTAAAAGATATCTGGGAGAATGATAAAGAATTTAGAATTCTATACGGTGGTCTGCTTTAGTAATTTTTGTCCCTACTTATATTAGTGCTATGCTCAAAGCAATTACTTTTTTATATGGCGAAAGTTGAAATTGAAGTGCGTGGGCCCCTGACTAAAGAGAAGTTCCAAAAGCTAAATAATTTCTTTCATACCAACGCTATCTTCAAAGGGAAAAGTCGTCGTTTATCAGTTTGTTACACGATTTTGCGCTCTGAAGATAAAGATATGGCGTCAGACCTGGATATCCGTGCGCGCATCACGGATGGTGAGCCAGAACTGGTAATTAAAGTTGGTAAATGGCGAGGCAGCGATATTCGTAAAGAAGTTGCTGTGCAAATAAAAAGGGGTGAATTTTCTAACTTGATCGCCGTCTGTGCCACCCTTGGTTATACCGAGGCGATTGTGAGTGAAAGTATTACCTCAAAGTATGAATATAAAGGAGTAGAGTTTTCTTTGGTCGATAAAGCGGGCCATAGTTATTTCTTTGAAGCAGAAATTTTGGCTGATGAAGGCGGGGACAAAGAAACGGTACAAAAGTCGATACAAAATTTATGCCAAGAACTTAACTTATCACTTTTCAGTGATGAGCAATTTTTTGATTATATTAAATTACTCAATAAAGAAGCTAATATCCATTTTGATTGGCATCAAGATGGTGAAAACTTCTTTCGGGATAAATACGGATTTTAAGTAAATGTAGTCAGATAACAAATTAGCAGTTCTTTTAATTATACATTTTTGCTTGTAATGAAAACAGTTCATGATAACGCCCCTTTTGCTTCAGCAATTGATCATGAGAGCCGGATTCAATAATTTTTCCCGACTCCATAACTAATATTTTTTGGGCTCTTCGTAGGGTAGAAAAACGATGCGATATGAATAGAAGGCCTGCATTGCCCACTGCGTCTGGCAAGGCGGCAAAAAAGTTCTCTTCTTTTTCAGCATCCACAGCTGAAGTGGGTTCATCAAATATATAGAAACGAGCTTTTCGATACAAAGCACGGGCAATAGCTAACATTTGTCTCTGTCCACCCGAAAGCTCTACCCCCTGGTCTTCGGGCATGGAATATTCTTTGCCAATATGTGTTTCAGCACCTCTAGGTAAATCGGTAACAAATGAAGAGGCACCACTTACTTTCAGTACTTTTGTAAAACGCTTTTCATCAAATTCAGTGCCCAGTGAACCATAATGTACCTGCTCTTTAATAGTATCATCATAGCTAGATACTTGTTGAAACATTACCGATAGCATACTCCGCCATTGCTGAAGAGAAATAGTCTGCAATGGTATATTGTTGATCAAAATGTGCCCACTAGTCGGTTCATATAAGCCTAACAATAATTTTACTAAAGTCGACTTACCAGCACCATTGCTCCCAACCAAAGCTAATTTCTCGCCTTCGACAAAATGAAAGTTAAGTCCATGTAAAGCATCCTGCTCACTATTGGGATAACGAAAACAAACATCCTCAAAGGTGATGGTAAGTGGCTTCCTCATTAGTACCGATGAGTTTACTGATTTTTCAGTGACTTCAGGTATTGCTTGAAAATTACGGAAAACAAAAAGCATAGGGGCACATTCCAAAAACCATAAGCAGTCGCCAAAAAATCTGCTCCCGACAGATTGGAAGCGTTGATAACTGACTATAAAGGGCATAATGCTGACTACGATTAATGCCTGTCCAGAAGATAAAATCAAATAACAGCCAAGTAATAGGCCAATGATTTGAATAGCGTCACCAATACTAAGGGCGATACCCGAATGCCATGTCACCCGCATGCGCTCTTTTAATAAAGCATCGATATGTTTATTCCATCTGCTAGAAAAAGTTTTGGCAAAACCAAATAATCGGGCTTCCATCGCTGTTGGAACATGATTGAAAATATCTGAATAATATAATGCGCGTAGTCCTCTGCGTGACTGAACATTCATTAAAGTCCAGCTACTGACACCTACCTGTGAGCCTAAAGAAAACTTAATTACTAATGAAAGTATTACTACCACCATTACCTGCCAAGGAAATACCCATATTCCCACCAAAATACCCAACACTTCTAGGCCTTCGTAGACAATACCGGTAAAGGCCATAATTAAGTCCATCATCCACTTTTTATATTGCTGATAAAGATGTGCCAAAGATTGAAATTGAGCATTCTCCAAGGTAGATAAACTTACTTTCATCATCTTGTTCATATTGAGCTGATTCAACGCTACCTCTATTTTGTGCCGAAAAACGTCACGAATAACTAAACTAATAGAATTCAATAAAGCTAAAATGCCACTAATAATAACTGCTAAGAAAGTCCATAGATAAACTTGGTTCAATGAAATTGGTTGTTGTAATACTTGAGCCAATGAGTTGAGCGCCATCACCAGTCCCCAGGAAAGCAAACCTCTAATCGCACCATCAATGAACATGGCCCAAAAGCGCCATTTGTCGACACTTTTCAAAAACTGCAAAAATATTGGCAGCGCCCGCAGAATTTCCCAAAAACTGGGCGAGGTATTGGGCAAACTAATTTCCATAATAAGCAGCTATTTTAGTGTTCAGAAATAATCACTTGTGATACTAGGCCCTAGGCAACTTCACTCGTAAATAAGGTGAATAATATTGACCATACTTTTCTTGCAGAGCAGGGATTTGCCAATCAGTGCTAGTGATCACTTTTCGACAATTGCTTGAGCCACAATGACACTCAAAGGAAGAAAAGAAAGTCTCTGAGATGGCATAATCAAAAGCTAATTCTTCTCCTGGTGCAATGTCGCGCATTGCCACTATCACAATAGAGCCTGAAAGCCCGGTATTAGGTGAACATGAATGGTTAAAAGTACCTTGTATGAGAAGCTCATCTCTAGTGGTAGGCACAATAAAAAATTGATCATCAATTTGGATACCGATATGCCCCATTTTTTGTCGGTAATTGAGAATTTCAGCAATATGAACAATAACTCCACCCAGCACTCCCACCACTTCATCTTTCTCTATTTTTTCGGTAGCGATAATACCTATTCCTTGTATTGGCGAATTAAAAGCTTTTGCTTTCGGGGTAAGCCAACGATGGGACCAATGTCTGTGGAGATCTTCCATAGATTAAATAAACATTGCCACTACTATAGTATTCCAAGACTGATAAGCAAAATTATTTGCGTCTCTTACTCAATATGATGAGGGGAAGCCCAGCAATATTTTGTCGAGTAATGAGGCTATCTAACTGATTAAATGAACATGAAGGACTAACTAGCAAGAAATCAAGAATAGATAAAGTTTGTATTTTGAGTATTAAGTATAGTGTAAGTTTGCAATAAAAATTGCTCACCATGCAGAGCTATGTATAATTTTTTTGATCTCTGCGAAAGAGTTTCAAAATAATTTTTAATTTTCTCTTTATGGCTGCTTCAGCTAAAAAGACAGGTGCTAAAGGTAAGTCCTCAGCAAAAAAATCAAAGGTTGCTAAAAAGCCAGCAAAAAAGGTAGCTAAGAAAAAGGCACCTGCTAAAAAAGCTAAGAAGGTTAAGGCGAAAAAAAGATAAGCGTGAATGGATCAATAGATTCTTCATTGAAAAAGCAGAGAAATTCTTCTCTGCTTTTTTTTGTCTGAAAAGGAATCTTTTTCCCAACGTCTTTTTATATGGAAAAACCAATACTTTTGTGTGGTAAAATATGGAGCACTGTGAGGCGAAAAGTAATCACTCATGCAGAGGTATATAGGCCATTCTATATTGTAGTTAGACTCATGAGAAAAAGTGGATAATGAAACTTACACATTTTTAGCTGCCTTCAACTTTTGTGTTAACATCGAAGCTGAATAACTGTGTTAATTATGAAGAAGCTAATATCTCTCATAGGCATAATAATTTCGTTTTTTTGGGTGACTCCAAATAGTTTTGCCATTTTTTCAGATATCTCTGCAACGGACCCTGATATTGAAGCCTATAATTTTGTTCAAGTAGAAAATATTATGACGGGTAGTGAGGATGGTAACTTTCATCCGGAGCTTACCCTTACTCGATGTGAGTTAATAAAAATTGCTCTGATAGCCTCAGAGGTTTCAGTTGGTTCTCAGGTGAGCAGTGCTTTTCCTGATATCCCAGCTAGTCATTGGTGTAATCCCTATGCCAAAGTAGCTCGTGATCAAGGAGTCATTAATGGATATGGTGATGGGACATTCCAACCTAATCGCAAGGTAACTCAAATCGAAGCTCTAAAGATTTTGATCAATAGTGCTATGGTTACATTACCGAATGTCACTAGCCCAAAATATGCTGATGTCAGAATAACTGATTGGTGGGCTCCCTATATTCACTACGCTCAAGATACTTTATATAGTGATAATCCTATTTATCTGCGCGAGGCAAATACTTATGGTGTGAACTCAGAAATGCTAAGAGCGGAAACTGCTTATCTGGTATGGAAATTATTTAGTTCCCCACAAAGTCCCATGGTAAGTTATCCCCAAATTATTGGTGATACAGATTGTAACAATCAAAGTAGGCTGGCTTTGGATTTATTGAGGACATTATCACCCTCACACTTTAGTTTTGTGAGAAGATATATAGGAATTATTGAATGTGTTCCAACTGGATCTGGTATGTATGTAGAAGAAAGTCCGCCGAGATATCAGGCTGGTCAGGCGACTAGAGATGCTGGGACCATTTGGTATGCAAGTACCATGGTCCATGATGCTTGCCATTCACAACAGTATCAATCTTATTTACAGGCTCATCCGTCATCTACAGTTCCCCGAGAAGTGCACTTTGGCAGAGAGCCAGAAATTGAATGCAACACCATTCAAATAGCTGCTCTACGAAATCTAAGAGCAAGTACAGAAACGATAAATTACGTACAAAATAATATTGATTCCGAATATTGGAATAACTCAGAGAGAAATTGGTAGCGTTAGATAGCTTGATCGTATTGGCTTTCGAAAGGTATTTGAAATGCTAAGAAATGAATTGTTTTACTGGTATTTGGTTCTACCCATTGCTACCATAGCAATGATTTGTATAAGTATTTATGAACTATTTCCCTTTAGTAAGATGGAGTGTATTGACTGGTATAATTTTGGTGATGACTGCCTGTGGCCAAAGTACGACAGTAGATCCTATAGCTTCGCCAATAGCATATAATTCCTCCACGTCATCTCGAGCTGTTCTGAGTACGCCGTCGAGTTTAATATTGCCAGCAGGGAGTGATAATGCACTATCTCAAACTGCAGCGAGCACACCAATTGTCCCTACTATCGTCACAGGTGCAAGCAGTATTGTTGTGAATAATGCTACTCAATATCCAACTAATACTCCCATACCGAATGTGGTGGGCGGTCTTAAACAGTTCAATCAACAAGGTTTGCCATTTTCCTTTTCTTATCCCCAAGATTGGGAAGTGGAGCAGGAAAGTAGTAATCGCGTAAATTTTCGTAGTCCAGAAAGTGCCAAAATTTGTCGTAATACTGATCCCAATGTAGATAGAGTCAATTACGATTGTGTTCCAGATATGAGTATTCGTACTTATACAAGTGAAAAGGATTATTTAAAGCCGTATTATGTTGAGAGCATAGGGATTACTACATTAAAAGATTTTCTGAGTAAATATCCCAATATCCGTGTTGTTAGTACCAGTAAACTGGACGGTTTCTTGATAGCCGATATAGCTGTACACAACTCAGAATCTGATACTTTTGTTCGTGTCATTCACAAGGGCAATATGGTATACGAAATTAGGTTTGCCCGTGATGGTATTTCTCATGGCAATCGTCTTCATGAATTGAATGAGCAACAGTCTACTATTTTAAATTCAATACATTTTGCCTCCAGTCTCGTAAATAATACTAATATGCAGTTCTATTCTGTGAGCTCAGCACCATTTTCCTTTCAATATCCAAAAGGATGGCAAGTAGAAGAAAGTGACAATGCGGTATTTTTATCTAATGAGCAAACTTTAACTTTTAGAAAACAACCAATACCAATGCAGCGCACAGAAGGTGACAGTATTGTACGACAGCCTAATATGAGCATATATTATCTTCCTGATATGGCAGCTCAAATTGGTCCACATTTCAATCATCCTGGCATCAAAAATCTGTCAGAATTGTTAGCCGCAGAAAAGGAGTTTATCCAAATATTGGGTATTGCAAAAGTTGATGGCAAAACAGCGATCAAGGTATCAGAGGCTGGAGACATGCCTCCTCATCAAGTTTGGTATATAGAAAGTGGGAAGGGATTATACGTACTGACATTCAGACAAATGCAAGGCGATGAGCCACTGACATTCGATGAGCAAAAGATTGTCGATTCATTGAAGCTCTTGAAATGATTCAAAGTATTCTAGTGGTATCTTTGTCTTCCGTAAGCCATTGCTTTAAAATAGTAAAAAAGCCGATAGAGGTTATCACTCTTACATTTTACCTTTTACCGTAGGGAAACGAGTGTTTTTACATGGAAAAACGTGGCGACCATTATGGCGGAGGGAGAGCATTGTAAACGAAGTATGAGCCTTCTCATTCTCTTCAATAGCTTATTAGACGGGAACAGGAGGTAGAACTATTTTTTAGAATAATTGCTCTACAGTGTAGCCTTTAATGATTCTCTCCTGCACAGCTCTGGGAATACCTCTGTTCCCATATCTGTTAACGTATAATGTCCTTTTCCTACTAAATTAATAACTTCTCCTCCTAATATTTGATGAAACATAGTAAGCCCTTTCTTTCCATCTTCTGCTTCGTTGTCAGCTGTGAACATAATAATATTCGTCACTCTACTAGAAATGCTTTGATCAATGGGATGAGTATAAAAGGCTATTTCAAGGGGATCACTTTCTGGACGAATTTTCCATGGAGCAACAAGAATAAGCTTTTTAATAGATCTTTTTGTTTCTCCCAGCCAACGAACTAAAAAAGTACAACCACAACTGTGGCCTATAAGGATTGTGTTTTCTGAAATAGATATTTGTTCAAAGACTTTTTTGAATTCATCATAATCAGGGCTCCAAGGGTTAGGCATCAATGGCGTCTCTGTTGGAATGCCAAGAGCCGTGAGTTGCCGTTTAGTCCATGGAATCCAATGTTTATCGTAGGTTCTAGTTTCAGGATTCATAGCCTTTTCTTTATCAGAAGGACAGCCATGAATAATAATGCAATTATAGGAATTTACTTGCATACATTATCTTTAAGGAAATAGTTTTTCTTGTAACTTCTGAAAATACATGTATTGAGTGGGATCTGTTTTAAGATCAATCTCCATGCCTTTCCAGACAGCTTCTCCATGAGAAACAGTAAAGTGACTTTTCTCCTCAATCTTATCTGAAACATCATGTCCTGCTCGTAATATTTTATAGGAGCCTTCCCTGCTTTCTTCAGGATCAACCTCAAGACAAACTCTTTTTAAATCAGCACACCACAAGATAGCTTTAAGTAAACTTTGTGGAATCTTTGGATTGAAACTATCTGAAAGAAGATAATTCAGTAATGATGTTGATTGATAAATAGCATGCTTCACAATCTCTGCTAACCCCCAAGATGATTGATCATGGCGCAGTGTTTCTAAGAAGCGCATATCAACAATAACTTCATTTGGCTCATAAAAACTTTTATAAGCATGCTTTTCAAACTTACTTACTTCAACTCTGTTTGCTCGGACCTTACCGCCTAGACTACTGTCCGACATAGAGATGGGGGTGGTGGGAACATAAATGAGATCTGTATTCAATTTTTCTGCTAAGTAACCTACTACATTCAGTAGTAATGCCACCGCCAATGCCTATAATACGGGGCTTCTTTTGGATCTTTGCCAAAAGGCTATTCAGAAAATGAATTTCTTTAGTTTTTGTTTCATCAGCTGCGAGCGGAATGATATTTTGTGGAGAAGATAATACGCTTTGAAGCCAAGGAATAGCTAGGAGATATTCATCAATGATAATAAGATCGTTTACTGTAAAGTCAGTGGCTTGTATAGAACGACAGCAAAGAAGATATGATTGGCAAGATTTAAATCTAATGTGGTCTCTAGGAATAGGATAGTGAATTGAGAAATTCTCAGGGCAACCTGCTGTGATACCTTCCCAAAAGGTATCTACAGATTTTGATTGTTCACGAATTTTTTGTAGTTGACCATTTTTCATACTGATGCTTATCAACACAACTATAGTAAATAGTTTCTGATAAAAGAATAGTGGGCAGCACTAAGATGCCGATTCTTTATTATTCCTAAGCCATACTCAAAAATGGTGAAGAAGCCGGTAGTGGTTACACTTCGTTTGTTTTACCTTTTACTGTAGCTAAACGAGTGTTTTTACATGGGAAAACGTGGAGACCTTTGTGGAGGAGGGAGAGTGTGGTGAAAGAAGTGTGAGCCTTCTTCAATAATGTAATTGTGTATTAGATAAAAGCAGGAGGTAGAACTTAGTTGATTTCCTAGAATAGTTGAGGTTGTATATATCCTTTAACTATTCTTTCTCTCAATTCTGCTGGAAGACCTTGTAATTGTGGATGATTCGGCACATATACTTCAAACGCTATTCGCAATCCCATTTCAACACCAACGCGGTTTGCATCTTCAATAGCATTTCTTAAGTGCGGCTGCGCAAGCATGCTTCTGGTTTTAGCAAGATTACGAACAGGTGATAGCAAGTCAGTGCTATCAATGAAATCATGCAAGACATTTTTTCTAGCGCATAGCATATCTGTTTCAGCTATTTTATTACCAGGCAGATTTTCTGTAGGTTTTTTGCCAAATCTTAGATGTATTTGCTGTGTAGTTAGTTTTAACTTTCCACGAGGCACTTTGGGATCTAGAGTTTTGTGGCAACCAAAGGGACTAAATGCCATCGCATTAAACCCTCCAGTCTGCCATAACTCTCTTGAATGAGAAAAGTTGGTATTATCGAGAACACTCATGTCGTCAGCTGGTTCTAGAATGGTAGTATGTTCAGTTATACATGTTTCATGACTATTTAAACCTGCATCTTTTGCGAAAGCTCCTAAACGGTAGCGAGTCATTTCCAGCATCACATTCATTAAAGTAAGGTGAGCTTGTTCCACCGCAGCTAGCATGAATGGCAGAGGAACTCGGCCATCTTGCACAAGCCTTGGAAGAATCATGTGTGATAATGCTATACTCTGTGGTCGTAATGCCATGAAGAAAACGTTGGCATGTGGTGAAAAACCAAGTGATTGGGTAATCACTACTTGTTCTGCTCCTGTTCTCTTTGCCGCCTCAAAGACATCGTCCATTTCACCAAAAGCCATGCTAGATATAGTGTTCTTTAACGTAAATGAGAGTTTCCGTCCTTTCCAGGGCGCTAAACAATCTGCAATAAGCTCTGGGTCAGGCATCATCGCCAAGTAAGGAACATTTGGCACTTCTCTCTTTGCTTCGTGAGTTGTTACAGGTAATAGATCGTGACAGACAAGTTGTGCGCCTTTGGTTCTTGCTAGTTCATCTAATAATTTGATGCGATTCCAATCAGTGCCTGCTCCTGTTTCAAATACCACACCGTCATCAGGAACGAGCATGTCACTAATAGAACTCACATGAGCATTCTCATGAACCGCCATCCCTTTAGCTCTATCAGAGAGGGGGGCATATACTTCAGCCGAAGAAAGCATTTGTGCGAAGCTTGTATCATTAGTTCTGGCTTGATACAGAACACTACCAGCAGAATTAAGAACGTAGAAGTTATCTTTAGGACCTACACGCTTTCGTCCTTGAGCATATAAAGCACTACCAACAGTATCTATGCAATTCGCAATACTCTCTCTTGTCACAGCAGTCGCAGCGAGAGCCTTTGCCCAAGTTTGTTTATAGATTCTTTCCGCATCAGGTCCAACATGGGTAGGTAAAGAGGCTGCAGCTGGTATCCCAACACCCGATTCAACTGTTATCGGTTTTCCCCAATGTGTTTTTAATTTCTCAAAGCGTGATGCGGCCATTTCAAAGCAAATTTAAAAGAACATAATAAGTCATTATTATGTATTGTCAAGGATGGTGAAGAAGCCGGTAGTGGTTACATTTCGTTTGTTTTATCTTTTACTGTAGGCAAACGGGTGTTTTTGCATGCGAAAACGTGGAGGCCGTTATGGCACAGGGAGAGTGTCGTTGAGGAAGTGTCAGCCTGTCTCCACTAGCAATTCTCTTATTAGAAGAAAGCGGGAGGTAGAACTACTTTCTATTTTATTGCTTCTATAGCTGACTGAAAGTCTTGAATTAACTTTTGATATTCAGCATCAGAAAGTAATACTTCATTTTTGGTCTGAATGGGAGCATGAGGGTCGTCCTCAAATCTACGAGGGGAAACATGACAATGTAGGTGAGGACATAGATTACCAAAGATAGCGTAATTTATCTTTACTGGTTTGAAAATTTGATTTACTGCAGTGGCTGCTATCGTTACTTCTTTCCAAAACCCATTTAGTTCTTCAGTTGATAATTCAAATAATTCAGTTGCATGTTTTTTGAGCGCTACAAAAATCCAACCCTTACAAAATTGGTTACGAGGTAAGCGTATAAAAGTATGCTCTAATTCTATAATTTTGAAACTGAAAGGATTTTCATCTAAGTGAATGTCAGCACACAAAGGGCATGCTTCGCCACTCTTCATTTTCGCCCACTTTTCTTTATCTTTCCACGACATAATTATGAGATTATTTTTTTGATGCTTGATAAAGGCTCCAGCAAGCTAGGGTGTGAATATTGATAATCTCACTTCTTGCTATCATGTTTTGAATCTCTTCCTCCGATAGCCAAACGTGTTCAATATCTTCTTCGGCATCAGCCTTAAGCTTTTCTTCAATAATATCGCTAGCAAGGAATAGATAGCATCTTTTAGCAGACTTGCGATTATCAAAAAGGTAGTTACCTAGAAGTTGAAGCTTATTTGCTTTAAAGCCAGCCTCTTCCATGAGTTCTCGGTTTGCTCCTTGTTCTGGTGTTTCATTCGGAGCTACTCCACCACCAGGTAACTGGAAGAGTATTTCATTAATGGGGTAAGAATATTCCTTTTGAAAAAGAATCTTTCCGTCAGCTCTTTTGTAAATAATTGTCACTACTGCACTACCATCATCTTTGTAGCGCAAATATTTCGTTTGATGACCATTGGGAAGTAGTACATCATCTTCAATCAAGGTGAGCCGAGGATGACTAAATATCTCTTTAGATGTTAATTGTTTCCACATACAAGGTCTTAAAGCTAAACAGATTTTAGTCTTATTACTTTAAACCACCAAATACAGGCTTTCTTGTATTCCTTAAGCCACATTCAAGGATGGTGGAGAAGCCTGACTATAAGAATTAGCTTGTTACAAGAGGACAAGAGATAAAATTATATTACAGGGCCTCTTAATATTCTTTACTGTTTCTTTCTAAATTGATTTTTGTAGAAACGCTTAAATTCATAGATAACTATCTCTTTATCTACATCAAAGTCCTTTCCTAGTTGCTCTTTAATATTTTGTTGAGTCCTGTGAGATTCTCTAGATAATTTAATATACTTTGCTGCTTCTATTTTACACTTGTGGGTGATTTGAATAGAGCTTTCACTTGTGTGATCAGTAGAAGCTTTTACTGAAATGACATCCTTTGGCTTTAAAAAAGTATAGGGATCTTTCTCATAAAAAAGCGTATCTATTTTATAATCTAAGAATAGTTTTTGTATATTATCTTTTAATTCTATATGCTTTTTATTATGTATTTTACCTATTTTGGGTGGAGTAAACTTGAGCGGAAACTTGCTGACTCTTTTTAGATCGCTTATAAAATGATTCTCTTTGTGAAGATATGTTCTGTCAGATGTTTGTATGAAGCTTTTCAATTTTGAAAAAGGACCAAATTGTGGACTAAACGAAACATATAGATGTGGGAAATTATGTACAGAATCACCTTCTTTATCGATAAGAGCTATCTCTGAGTAAGGGATAAGACCAAAAACGAGTATGTGTGCTTGATTAAAATATGGAAAGCACTCCCAAACATTTTCTACTAAATCACGACTGTCCGTTTTTTCATACCTGTCATCCATTATACGTGAGAGCAGATCTACTTCTTCAGTGAAGTCGTATTCCTTTTTTTCTAGATCTACATAAGCAAAATATTTATGTACTATACAAACTAGATTCCGGCCCTGATATGTATATGCCTCGTATTGTCTCCATTTGGGTGATTCATCAAAATCCTTGTATGCATCTTCATCAGGGTAATATTCGTCATTCAAATCAATTACTAAGATAGGTTGGTTATTTAGTGAGTCACGGCCCAATATGTTATACAGTTTGTTTTTTGTGGTTATAACCGAACGTATCTCATTAGTATGAGTGTTTCTTTGGCTGATTGGAGAAATACCAAAGTAGGTAAATAGTATTCTGTCATTTTTGGCTTGCCATAGTTGATCTTCTAATTCGGGCTTGCCCCACAAGTGAAATTCCATGACACCCTTACTTCGTAGTTCTGTTCTAAATGTGTCATACGCTTTTTTAGAAAAATTTGTGGATGCCACTAAGATATAGCCATATGGAGGATTATCTTTGTCAATTTCTGCGAGAATTGATGTGAGTTTTTTTGGACCAATGGATTGTTCTCTTTTACACTGAATCATCCATAAATTACCATTCATTGGTAGATGAAACTCTTCATCATCCTGAAGCTCTCGGGCAATTATTTTTTCATAGGCACGAATATCAAATCCATCATCAGATCCGCCTTTACCTGTCGCTTCAACGCTTTGCCAGCTTTTAAAGTCATAAATTAACTGTCTCACTAGGTCTTCAAAACGATGAGGCTCAAGATCTTCAAAATGTATAGGTGAATAAGTTCTTGTAACTTTTGCTTTGGCCATAGGATGTTACTTGTAGATTGCTCTACCAATATAAAGGTTGCATGTCGCACTTTTATTTGCAAATACTGGGCTACCGGGCTACTCCTAGTATTATTAGGTCACTTTGCGTTCAGTCTAATACCTATCTGCTCTATCATACACCACGGTCACAAAAGTCTTTCCTTCTACCTTTTCTGCCACTTGTTCTGCAATCCATCGCGCGACAATCGAAGTGTGCCCCTGTCGTAATTCAATTGGTAATTCTGAGTTATAACGCTCGCTACACGCTGCTAGAATAGTCCGTTCATCTACTGCAGAAATTTCGTCCAATACTCTCTGACCAACAGACTCTTGAATAAAGGGGAAGCTGAGGTTCCCAAATCCTCCGGTACCTGGTAGATCATGCATTCCATAACCAGCTGGTAACTCATCGATAGTGAGAGAAGGTGCAAGAGCGCCCTTTAGTTGAGGATTAGCTCGTAATGTAGGACATGCTCTTGCTGGTTCAAATCCAATCACTCTGCAGTCGGGATAAAGTTCTTTTAGGCGACCACCAATACCCATCAGAGTTGTACCATTTCCAATACCACCAATGAAATAATCAATTGGTTGGGCATGTTGACTAGCAGCTTCAGTTGCAACCTCAGCAAATGCTAAGGGAGATCTTTTATCCTGGGAGTGATTAGGTAGCCACAGTTTTTGCCCAGTAGCTTTTATTAGAGCTTTGTGAGCAGCGCGATAGGCCATCATATCATCTACGCAAGCAGCAACATATCTATCACGATCACTACTGAGATGTACCTCAGCCAACGCTTGTGCAAACTCAATGCGAGGTTTCGGAATAAAGTCTGGCATAAACAGTACTGGCCGATAGCCAAGCTTCTTACACATCCACGCAAATGATATTCCAGCACTGCCCGAGCTAACCTCCAGTAAAGTGTCACCAGGGCTAATAGTCCCGTCTTGTTCTAAAGCTTGCAGCAGTCGCAGATAGCACCGATCATAGTGTGATTCTGCTGGTCCTGCAGTTTCATCTTTTTGTATGAGAGTGTTTTCATTGGCAAGCGATATAATCCTCACAGGCGTTCTACCTATGCCAGCTTGTAGTCTCCTATAGAGTTCAGCACGATTACCGGATAAAACTATTACCTCAGCATCGGTTAGGCCTAATGTAAGCTCTCTATCTGCTAGCCTTTCTAAGAATGGTTTGTGTTCTCCAGGAGTCTCAATATTTCGTAAATGATCCATTATACATTAAAAATTATTAAAATTTTATGATTTTTTAATCTAAAACTCTATAGGAAAAAAACTTTAGCAGGATTATTTTAGAGATGCAGCTTCGAAGCGCAAATCATAATTAACCACTCATCTCATGTCAACAACACGTTTGCTCTCGGAGATAGGGAAAAAAGATATTAGTGAAGTAGGCGTCAATGCTGCTCTGCTAGGAGAACTCTCTTGCAATAATTTTGTAATTTCTGATGGCTTTGTTATACCTTCCAGAGTTGCGGCTAAATTTATTGAGGGTTGCGGGTATATAGAGCAAATACATAATGCTATTGCACACTACGAGGCAGCACTAAAACAAACTACTTTTACTCCATCAGAAAAAACTTCAGAAAGTATACTGACAACAAACACTTTTCTACATGATATTCTCACGAGTGCTCTTTCATTAAATAGTAAATTCTTGCGAGTTAGTCTGAGTCTGGTTGCTCAGCAGATGGATGCACACTCTGCTTTATCAGTGTTTAATAGTTATCAAGTACAGGTGCCAGATATTTTCGGCGCGATACAAGAACGTGTAAAGACCTTCAGAAAGTTACGAACAGAGTTAGAAGCTACGAACACTAATCCCTATATGAACGAGTCAATTGAACTAGCTTTGATTGTACAGAGATACCAGCCAGCGCCATCTGTAATTAGTTATACCTATGACCAAGAAGAAAAGAGCGTGTATATGGAATACGGAGATTCTTTAGAATCTATTCGAATGGGTAATGTTGAGGTTAAACACATAGTGATGGATCAAGAAAACTTAGATTTGTCATCTCTCCTCATTCCGAAGAAGTATCAAGCATCTTTGAGCAAAATATTGCATCTCCACAATCAAATATCTGAATTGATTGGACTCCCATTAGAAATATGTTGGGATTTGTGCGAACCATTACAAATCACAGGGATTCGTGTTGTGAAAGAAAGTGTAAAGGAATTTGCTCCTTAGATAAAACAAGATAATGTATGTGCGGGTAATGCTTTCTCTCGGAAGGCGTGCCCGCACTTTCTACACTTATAACTATGATAAAAAGAGGCATTGCTCTTAATAACGCTCAAAAAGATTTAGTCCTGAAAAGACTAGGATCTTTATATGCTTTGGCGAAAAAGACTGGTATTTCTTATCAAGCTATTCATGCTGCATTTAATGGCAAAAGCAACGCTTCATTTGAGAGTATTTACAAAATTGCAGTAGCAATCGAAATGGACTTTGAAAAGTTTAAATCTATGTCATCATAATGTATGGCATCTTGATAAGGAAAAGTGGGTAATAATGGTGGGTGAATTATGAAAAAAATCTTTTTGGATATATCAAGTCGCTTGATATAATAAAGATGCTTTTACCACATCTTTATGCCACACACTTTATTAGCGGACAGCGATTATCTTTCTCCATTCGAGCGTCAGGACTATTTAGCTAGATTACACGAGTACATTTCACAGGTATTTGAGGGCAGCTTGGCATTAGAAGATGTTCCTCATCAGTATCTAGATGATGTGATTACGACAGGCTTCTATGAGTACAGTGGTCACAAGACGACCATTGAGCAGTATATGCGTATAGTATTTTTTCGTTCTTATCTCCGCTCTCGCCATACTCATGAGAGTGAGAAAGTGGTGGAGCCTTCTTCTCCCTGAGGGGGCAGAGCTCTTTAGTGGTATAATAGAGCTTGCTTATGACACTTCTATGCGTTCCAGATATTCATTCTTTGTGATTATCATTGTGTATGTGATTGTATTTACAATTGGTCTTTATTTGATATTGGGTGACAAGGATTGGCGGGGATATGTGGCTCTTCTTAGCACCCCATTTTTACACACTCTTATTAAGGCAATCGATAAACAACTCAATAACACGATTGGTTCACGAAAGTAAGTTTCGGTCAATCAGAGTTTAGTATAGTATCTTTCATCCTGAATAAAGATATCCTACGATCCACTCTGTAAACTTTGAATTAGTTGAGGGATCGCTTTATCTAAACGCAACCTAACTATGTTCTTTCGAGTATGAGGCCTAAGCCTCTTCCAACTCTTGGTCACGATGACCATCAGAGAAGGAAAGGTCAGGCTCAAGTTTCTGAAATACTCGAAATGGGGCGTACTGGTATATCAGTCTTTACAGCGGAGTTTATTGAACCCGAAGATAACCCACATGATGCCTTGGATAATCTTTTAGCTGTGCTTGCTTATACGGGCCTATTTGATAAGCATACTGAATAAATGCTGAGGCTGAATTATTTAAAAGACATTAATTTTTAGTATTAATTTAATTGTTGCAATTTTAGTACGGGATTATAGTAGCTATTAGGTTTCTTAAAGTAACAATTAATCACTAATATCTATGTTTTCTCCTTTGCCTGACCAAAAGCGTCGAATCGCTATTTATGTGCGGGTTTCCACTGCTGAGCAACAAACAGATGGCTATGGGTTAGAGGCTCAGCGACATATATTGCTTGACTATGTAAAGAGTAGGGCGACACTGGGGGACATTACTAAGCCTGAGTGGATTTTCACTGATACACATACTGGAAGTGATCTGAATCGTCCCGGGTTAACTCTCTTGCGACAAGCAATAAGAGATAATCTATTTGATGCTGTATTAGTTTTGAAAATTGATCGTTTGTCTCGGAGCTTACAGCACCTACTGACAATTTTTGATGAGATGGAAAAGAATAATGTATGCTTCGTTTCCTTTCATGAGAATTTGGATTTTCGTGGCATTATGGGCCGATTAGTTTTTCAAATGCTTGGAGCAATAGCTCAATTTGAACGTGAGTTGATTAAAGATCGTACAAAAATGGGACGCATTGCTTCAGCGCAATTAGGTAATTTTACCGGTGCACATGTGCCTTTTGGATATAAGGCAAAACCAAATGAAGGCGGCAAGGGAAAAAAGGTAGAAACTTTAGAAGAAGAGGAAAAATGGGTGAAGCAAATTTATCAATGGTATGTGTTTGAGGGATTTGGTTCAGGTCAAATAGCTAAAAAGCTTAATGAGTTAAAAGTTTCTCGTGGTAAGTACACACGAGAAAGATATCGAGTTCAGAAATGGACTGATGATGTGGTTAGCGCGATCCTGACTAATCCTATTTATCGTGGCACATTTATTGCCAATCAAACTGACGAACGTGGACGATTATTACCCGAGGATAAATGGACTCTAGTACAAGTACCTGCTTGTGTCCCTGAGCTTTTATTTTTGCAAGCACAGATGAGACGTAAAGAAAATAAAGGAGGCAATGCGTACGCTATATATTTACTTAGTGGTAAAGTCTGGGACATGACTTTAGAAAAGCCACGCTCTTTTGTTGGAGTGCCTAGAACTAAAGGTGGTTTCAGTTACCGACGTAAACCCTTTGAAAAGGATGGTAAAAAGTATGGCAGCTTTGAAATTCCAGGAAAGATGCTGGAAGAGTTTGTTTGGCAAAAGTTACTTACTGCTATTAAAGACCCAGAAAGCTTTTTAAAAAGCTATTTGAAGAAGAATAAAATTGACCAGAAGCGTATTACTGAAGTGGAGGGTACTATCAATCATCTTCGCAGTCAGTTGCTCAACATTGATTTAGTTATTGGTCGCATTGAATCAGCTTTAGAGCAAGGAATTTACAGCAATGAAAAAGCAAATGAAAAGCTTATTCTTCAGCATCAGGAAAGGATCAGAGTTGAGGAGGAGATATTGAAGTTGGAACAAGAGCTGAACCAATGGAGTTCAGTGGATATACAGCTTAAACAGCTCAAATCTGTATCAGAACAATTAAAATATCACATTAATAAATACGACAGAAAAAATCGTAAGTTGGTCTGCCAGTTGTTAGTGCAACGGGTAGAGATGTATCGAGAACGTGAAGGCAAGGGATGGCATACTCACGCTAAAGTACATCTTGAGTTCAACCTCCTCAAGCTAAGCCTTAGTGCTCTAGGGGGTAGAACCCTCACGGATCTTCCTAAAGCCACTAATAGCAAAAAAAATCTAGATTCCCGTCTAGATGGTGCCGAAGGAGGGAGTCGAACCCTCATACCTTTCGATACACGATTTTGAGTCGTGCGCGTCTGCCATTCCGCCACTTCGGCTAAGTGAGCTTTACCAATATAATCAAGATCGCTGATTAATCAAGTCACTCTTTTCCTTTGCCTATTCAGTTGTCATCTCTTGCTCCTATCTGAGTCAGAACTTTTTTCATTTCTTCTACGGCTTTATCCTTCTGATTATCCCTTCCTTTGGTAAAAGCCTCTTGATCTAGTTTTATCTCTATCTCAGGAGTAATGCCTTTGTGATCTATATCTTCTCCTGATGGTGGAAACCATTTTCCTACGGTGATCTTGAGACTGGCTCCGTTAGGAAGCGTATGCATTTCTTGTATTGTACCTTTGCCAAAAGTTTTCTCACCTATCAGCTTGGCACGATTATTATCTCGTAATGCTCCTGCGACAATTTCTGATGCCGATGCGCTACTGCTATTAACTAATATTACTAAGGGAATGTCACCAAACATAGCATTACCATCCACACTCATACTAGTGTGATCAGTGCGCATAATTTTCTTCACGGCCACGCCCTTTTTGAGGAAAAAGCTCACTACATCTACTGCTGATTCCAAAAACCCTCCTGGATTCCAGCGGAGATCTAAAATAATACCTTTGGGCTTTTTTGCTACCAATTCCTGTCCCAGTTTGGTTAATTCCTTTCTTGTGTCTTCAGCGAACTGATTGATTCGAATAAACGCAATGTCATCAGGGAGCATCTCTAAATCAATTTCTTTGATGTTGATAATGTCACGAGTAATAGTAATTTTGCTGGTGGTCTTTTGACCATCATGGCTAATTGTCAAAGAAACTTCTGATCCTCTAGGGCCACGAATCTTTGACACCGCTTCACCCAAACTCAAACTGGCAGTGCTTTCATCATTGATACTGTAAATAATATCTTTCGCTTTCAGTCCCGCTTTGAATGCCGGCGAATCTTTGATGACACCAGTGACCGTCAAGGCGCCATCAAACATGCCCAGCTCAGCACCAATACCTTCTAAACTGCCATCAAGTGAATCACGAAAACGTGTTGACTCTTCTGGGCTAAAGAAAACAGTGTAAGGATCATTAAGTGAATCAATTAAACCATAAGAAGCACCATAGACGGCTTCTTGAGCATCGATTTTATCTTTGAAGTAAAAATTATTCTTGATTTTGTTCCAAGATTGATTGAGCAAAGTGAAATTAAGCTCTTGTGAAGTGCTGGGATTATTGGTGGGTGAGGAAATTTCTGAAGGTAAAAGAGTAGCCTTACCATGTTGAGCCAATGGGGACCAAATATTTCCGACAATAAAGCCAATTGCTAAACTGGCAATAATGCCGCCAATAAATACGGTTTTTTGAGTAGTGCGTAAAAGATACATAATGTTTAGACTAAGACTAATAGTAGAGCTGAGAGACTAGGGCGTGTAGGAGAGAGAAAGTGGTTGTATGGCGAGAGCTTTTCCTGTGCTCTCATCGATATCCACAATACATCCACGCAAAAGGTAGGGGGCTTTTTCTTCTACTTCAGATCGATGAGGCATTTGCGTGATATGATTTTGAATAGATGGCTCCACTTCGAAGCCGATAATAGAGTTCTCAGCGATACAGGCACCAACGTCAGAAATGTAAGACGTTCCTTGGTTGGATATTTGGGCATCATTGGTCGGTACATGGGTATGGGTACCAAACATGTGGCTAATGCGACCATTGAAATAATGAAAAAGGGCATACTTTTCTCCTGATGATTCACCATGAATGTCTATGATTTTGATACTTGCTTCTTGAACCTCGGGTTTTTTCAATACTTCATCTCCAGTCAGGAATGGACAAAAGACATTGTGCCGCATCATCAAACGAGTTTGTAAATTAATAATCGCCACGGTGATTTCAGTGCCGGGAATTTTCATTACGCGCCAACCTCTACCAGGGTTTGCCCTAGGAAAATTTTCCGGACGAAGAATAATGGGGTCTTCTTTCTCTAGTTCGGTAATAATGTCCTGATGTCGCCACATATGATTACCTGAAGTCAAAATATCTACGCCATCTTTGATCAACTCTTTGGCATGTTCTTGATTTATTCCTGTTCCGGATGTCACATTGTCACTATTGGCGATGACAAAATCAACTTTCTCTTCCTTGCGCAACTTAGGCACCATATGTTTTACTACCTTCCGACCAGGTTTGCCGACAATGTCCCCAATGCAAAGTATACGCGTCATAAGACTTTCGAATTTCAATCCTTAGCATTCTATGTATCCTATCTTAGTAAGTCTAGGCCCTATTCAATTCTATAGTTTCGGTACTTTATTTGTCCTTGGCCTGTTACTTTCATGGGTACTTATTCGTTATTTGATCTATTTTTATCGTTTGCAGCCTACGCAATTTTATTATGCTTTGCCTTGGGCAATCGTAGGGGGATTGGTGGCTGCTAGATTGGGTTTTGTCTTTACTTATACTGATCGTTGGCGTGGGGGATTGTGGGCGGCACTATTTCCTGCTCATTGGTGGTCGGAATGGGCAATTTGGGCCGGTATATGGGGAGCTTTGGCAGCATTAGTAATATTCTGGCTCAAACATAATGAACCTGTTTTTTTGTGGCTTGATGTTTTGAGTATTGGTATTCAGCCACTATTTCTCTTTTGTAGCTTGGGACTATTTCTGAGTCCAGTTGGTTTAACCGCTGATGCTTTGGGACGTCCCACCACTTTACCCTGGGGTATTATTGTCGATGCCGTTGATTTACCATTTGCTAATGTACCAGTACATCCCTTACTGCTTTATAATGTGTTTTTTACTTTAATCACTTTTGCGGTTACTTGGCTTGCCCGGGGCTGGGCCCGGACTTATGTTGGTCGGCTGTTTGTCATGGCTGCTACCGCTTATGGATTTCTTTGGTTATGGCTGGGGGTGGTGCGTTGGTATTCGCCACGAGCCTTTTTGGGCATGGATGTATTTTGGCTTAATGGCTTTTTGTACTTGCTTATTGCCATTTTCTGTTTGATTTATATTGTGCGCAAACATGCAATTACTCAAAAGAAGAAACAGATGAAGGCAGGTCTTTAAAAAAGCGCATCAGGCACATCAAAACGTTTACTTAAACGATGAAATTCTAATTCGATGCAAAGTTGATGCATCGCCTTATTGTGAGCGCCGTTGTAAAGTAAGTCGCCAAAAGACAATGCTACGGGAACATCGCGATTAATTGTTGCCAATTCTTTGGTAAATAGAGCCTGCTTGCTGAATTGATTGAGTTTTTCTCTTTGAGCAGGCGGGAGCTCATCAAGGTGAAGGTAGATATTCTCTAAGGAGTGCCAATGTATCAGCAATTGCTTTGCTGTTTTTTCACCAATGCCGGGTACTCCGGGTAAATTATCTGATGGATCTCCTCTGAGCGCTTTGTAATCCAACCATTGCTCAGGTGTCAGTCCATGTTTCTCTTTTACTTTTTCTGGCGTAAATCGTTCTGCTTTTTTTAATCCTTTAGCGGTACAATAAAAGTTAGTTAAAGGCGATACCAACTGGATAAAGTCATTATCCGAAGAGACAATGAGACTGGCAATACCATGACTTTCCGCTTGTTTGCTAAAAGTACCAATAAGGTCATCTGACTCATAACCTGGTATGGCGATTGAAGTTATGCCTAATGCTTGCAGTACACTGAGTAGGCGAGGCAATTGTTCATAGAGTCCTGGTGGTGGCACCATTCTAGTAGCTTTATATGCTTCATAGCTTTGATGACGAAAAGTTTTTTCAGGGCTATCAAAGGTACATACAATATGCGTGGGCTTGAATTGATCCATGAGGCTAAGCGTAGCATTGAGGAAGCCAAAGATGGCATTAACCAATTCACCATTGCTAGTGCGCATGGTTTGCGGAAGAGCATGAAAATAGCGATGAAGAAGGGCATTGCCGTCGATGAGCAGAAGCATGGAAAATTACAAATTATAGATTACAAATTCTAAATTACAAATAAAGGAAACAAGAAACAAGCTATGGTGAAATTTTCTAACGTAATCTCCTACACTAGTGGAACTTCCTGGCTCATTTGTAACTCGTAATTTGTAATTTTGAATTATTATGCTATATTTGCGCCGCTTTTCTTTCCGCTCATTTTAGTGCGGATTTATAACCATAAGAAAGTAATTATATGCCAATTAAGAAAAAGAAAGCCGTTTATTCAGAGAAACGTCTCTATGAACTGGTTGCCCTCTTTCCTGGGGAGCAAACAAAAAGAGATGAAGCCAAATTTGTTGCTACTATCAAGAAACATCTTGAGGATGTAGGGGCAGAAATCCAGCGTTTAGAAAGCTGGGGAGAGCGTTTACTAACGTATCACATCAAAGGGCATGGTAATGCCTGCTTTGTGTTTAGCCATTTCGTGCTTGATTCTGAGCAAATTGCTCCTCTTACTAAGGACTTGCGTCTTAGTCCAGAGGTAATCCGCAGTTTAATTACTGTGGTTCCAGCAGACTATAAATTGCCGGAGACAGCTGAATTAGCAAAAGAATTCTTGGGATTGAATCGTCAGCCATTGGATCCTGAAGAGGCCGAAGTGGTTCGTGAATCTAATGAAAAGAGATCAAATCGTCGTCGTTCCGATAATAATCAACCACAATCAGCTCCTGCTGCACCACAGACTAGTAGTCCTGCTGTGGCAAAACCTGCTGCACCTAAAAAACCTGGTGCTGGTTTAGAGCAGCTCGACAAAAAGCTAGACGAAATATTATCTAAGTAATAACCTAATATTATTTTATGAGAAGTGTGAATATTGTTATTCTTATGGGTCATCTCACTCGTGATCCTGAATTGCGTAGAACCGCTAATGGACAACCAGTAGCTACATTTTCTATTGCCACCAATAGAGTGTGGACCACTTCTGCCGGTCAAAGACAAGAGGCAACTGACTTCCATGACTTGGTAGCCTGGGGCCGACTTGCAGAAATTTGTTCCCAACAGCTGACTAAAGGTTGCGCTATCCATGTAGTTGGTCGTCTTCATCAGAGAAGTTGGACCACACCAGAAGGAGTGAAGAAGCACAAGACAGAAATTGTCATCAATGAGCTTAATATTGTTTTCCGCAAAAATGGTGCTCCTAATGGTGATGCGGAATTGGAAGGTGTGACTATGTCTACTGAAAATTATGAATCTAGCGAAATAGATTTGGATTCAGTAGAATTGCCAGGCAGTGAAGATCAAAAAGTGTAATTATATTCTATGCAACAGAAACGTCCTCAATACAACAACAATCAACGTCCTAAGAATAAGTCCAAAAAACGCTGTTACTTTACAGCGCAACATGCCACCTATATTGACTATAAAAATATCCGTATTTTAAGCCGTTATATCACCATGTTTGCTCGTATCATGCCTCGTCGTTACACCGGAGTGCATGTGAAGTACCAAGGAATGCTTGCCCAAGCAATTAAGCGTGCTCGTTTACTTGGCTTGTTGCCTTATACCATGCAGCATCGTCAGTATCCTAAGCATGTAGAGACACAAGAGTAATTCTGAATGCTGAGTGCTGAATTCAGAATTAACGTTTTGACTGCGGTTTCTTAATTGGACTGTTATGTATTTCTTCTTTTCTAAGAGAAAATGGCGCAGCCAGCTACTGTCATTCTGCATTCAGAATTCTTAATTCAGAATTCATATGGTCTTTCATATCATCTCATTGTTTCCCCAAATGCTTGCTTCGACGCTCGAGGCGAGCATTTTGGGTAGAGCACGGAAAAAGGGCTTAGTAAGTTTTCAGTTTTATAATCTCCGTGATTATGGCAAAGGAAAGTATCATCAAGTTGATGATGTTCCTTATGGTGGAGGAGCTGGTATGGTAATGATGCCTGAACCGCTAGCTGCAGCAATTCAAGAAGTAAAAAGTAAAATTCACAATGCAATTCAGCATTCAGAATTCAGCATTCAGAATTCTCCTCGCGTTCTTTACCTATCGGCCCAAGGCAAGCGATTTACTCAAAGTAAGGCGGAAAAATTAAGCAAGTTGAGCGATATTGTGTTGATTTGTGGTCATTATGAAGGCATCGATCAACGAATTATTGATCTCTATGTGGATGAAGAAATTAGTATTGGCGACTATGTGCTAACAGGAGGAGAGTTGCCGGCATTGGTTTTGATCGATGCTGTTAGTCGTTTGTTACCAGGTGTCCTGGGATCAGATGAATCTTCTGCTGAAGAGTCCTTTAGCAAGAAGTTAAAACGCAAAAAAGAATATCCTCATTATACTAGACCAGAGACTTTTGAGGGCTTGCCAGTACCACCTGTTTTATTGTCCGGTCATCATGCAAAGATTGCTCAGTGGAGAAAAGAAAACTGTAAGTGAATTCTGAATGCTGAGTGCTGAATTAGGAATCGATTAGCTGAAGCTTGGCTATGCCGGGGGCGGTGCCGGTCTTTTAATCTGAGCTCTTTTGCTCAACGCTAGTTGGCTCCTCAGTGTTTATTCCGAATTCTGAATTACGCATTCAGAATTCGTGAAGATTCATTGACAGATTGAGTCTATAGGCTAAAAGCCCCTTTACAGCCATACGCATTTTCATGCTACAATATATAGTGATGTTGATATTTTCTCATGCGTATCGGTATTGATGCTCGATTATATTCCTCTCGTTTTGGTGGCGTTGGTAGATATACTCAAGAGCTTATAGATCACTTGGCTAGGATAGATCAGGAAAATGAATATATTCTGTTCTTCAATGAAGAAGATTATTCACAGTATCTTGCGCCCAATGCGCGCTTTAGTAAGCGCCGAGTTACTGCTAAAAAAGATACCTTCCAGGAACAAACCTCTTTTGTAAAAGACTTACATCGTGAGCAGCTTGATGTAATGCATTTTACCAACCTCGATGTTCCTGTTTTCTACAAAAAACCTTCTATTGTTACTATTCATAATCTCAGTGCTGTTAAATTTCCTGATCCCAAAAAACAAGGATTTTTTCAGAAAATCCAACAAGGCCAGATGATTAGTAATGTCATTACCAATGCCAGACGAATCATTACTGTCTCTCAAGTAGTAAAAGAAGATGCGATTAAAATGATTGGTGCTCCGGTAGATCGTATTCGTATTATTCCTAAAGCAATCAGTGAACATTTCCAAAGTGAGGTATATGATCAAAAGTTAGCAGAAGCTTTGAAAATTAAGCTTGGAATTAAACAGAAATACATTCTTCATGTTGGCTTTTGGCGCAATTACAGTAATTTGATCAATTTAATTAAAGCCTACAATCTTTTTCGTAATCGTTATAATAATGACAATCAACTGGTGATAGTAGGAAAGCCCAACGATGATGAAGATGCGGTACGCCAAGTGGTTACTGAGTTGGGACTTGGTGATCATGTGATTTTGGCCGGCTTTGTCGACGATAGAGATTTGCCCTTACTGTATCGTGAAGCGCATATGTATGTGCACGCGGTACTAGAAGACGGTTTCGGTACCTCCGTGCTTGAAGCTATGGCCAGCAAAGTACCAGTAGCTTGTGCTATGAGTGGCGCTTTGAGTGAGACCATTGGCCCAGAAAATGCGGTATATTTTGAAGCACAAGATATCACTAATTTAGCCGAGGCTCTTCATTTGGTATTTGATGATGAAGCCACTCGTAAGAAACTGCAGCAAAGAGGGGTGGAGCAAGTACAAAAATACAGCTGGACAGACACTGCTGAGAAAACTATGGCGGTATATCGGGAAGTCGCTCAAGAGCTTGGTATTGTTAGTAACAGTATGGCTCCAGTTGGTTTGACTGGTATGGCTACATCAGCTTTAGGCTCTATGACTAAAATGGTTCAAGATAAGGCGCAGGCTTTGGGTGACCAGGGTAAAAACATGGTTAAGAATGTAGGCGAAAAGTTGAAGTAAGTATGCTGAGACGTTTAGTAGACTTATTACCCAAGAAGCTAGCAAAGCATGGGCTTACTCGGCCAGTTTTGGCTGCCCAGATAGTAGAATCTTGGGATACTATTGTTGAAAATGTCTGTCCAAAAGCAAAAGGGAAGTGTCAAGCTATCAGTTTTAATAGCAAAAATACTCTGATTGTTCGTTGTGAGCACTCTGCATTAGCTCATGAATTAGCCCTTTGTGAACAATCTATTTTAGCTCATTACCAAAAGTTATTTCCTGCTACTACTTTGCAGCTTCGTTTTCAGTCGGGAACGGTAAACCGAGCAGCTCATATGCCTTCGCCGTAGGTTTTCGACCTTGAGGAGTTCTTTCGATGAAGGCTTCTTGAATTAAATATGGTTCATACACATTCAAGATGGTTTCTTCAGTCTCATGACAGGCTGATGCTAGAGTTTTGACCCCAATCGGCCGACCATAAAACTTTTCTATCATTACGGTAAGCAACATCACATCATTATGGTCGAGCCCCTGAGCATTGATACCTAATTTGCTGAGACAAGAACTGACAAAGGTTAGATCAATATCAGAACGATCGGCCATATTGGCAAAATCGCGCACTCGTTTTAGCAGCCGATTAGCTATTCTAGGTGTGCCTCGAGCACTTTGAGCCAAAACTTTTGCTGCCTCAGGCACAATAGTTATTTGTAGCAAAGAAGCGGTTCTCTGCACAATTTGAGTAAGTTCAGGAATAGTATAAAACTGTAAACGAAAGGTTTCACCAAAACGGTGGCGAAGGGGAGCGGAAAGATCGCCATTGCGAGTAGTGGCACCAATTAAGGTGAAAGGAGGCAAAGGGAATGAGACAGCTTCACTGGCCTGGCCCTTACCCACCATGATATCTAAACGAAAATCCTCCATGGCAGTATAGAGCATTTCTTCCAAGGGTAGTTTGAGACGGTGAATTTCATCAATAAAAATCACACTATAGGGCTTGATGGTACTCAGCAGACTAATAATATCAGATGGTTTTTGTAGGGCTGTTCCTGCACTGGTAACAATATCGACATCTAATTCTCGAGCAATCACCATGGCTAAAGTTGTCTTTCCCAATCCCGGTGGGCCAAAAAGCAAGAGATGATCTAAAGCTTCTTTTCTTTTTTTTGAAGCTTGAATAAATACGGAGAGATTTTCTTTGATGGCACTTTGACCAATATATTCTTGTAAATATTGAGGACGCAAAGTCAGTTCCCAAGATTCCTCAGGGGCAACGGCATCATTCTGTAATTGTTTAGCGGCTGTTTTTTTGCGCATGAGATTTGAGAGCTAGTGAAACTAATTGTCCTGCAGTCGCATTTTTAGGCGGATCAGCTAATAAATTCCGAATGTAATCTTCTTTAAATCCTAACTCAATCAAGGTTTGTACTGCTTCTTGAAAAGGTGTTGCTGGTCGTAGACTAGTGGGGACAAAAGGTTTCTCTACTAACTCAATCAAAAGTTTAAGGGCCGTTTTTTTGCCTATGCCAGAAACACTTTCAAAGAATTCTTTATTTTGATCGACAATCGCTTTTTCTAAAGCGTGGATGTCTTTACTAATAATTTGCAAACCTGTTTTGGGACCGATGCCAGAAATACTAATTAATTTCATGAACCACTGTTTTTCTACTCTGGTCTGAAAACCAAAAAGTTGGTAATGATCCTGGGTGAGGTGAGGATAGACAAAAAGCGTAATTGATTGTTCTGCTAAATAGCTATAATTATGTGGTACTGCTATCTCATAGCCCACAGTATTGGCTACTACTAAATAGGTATTCTGCTGGATATCGACAATAGTGCCGGAAATATAATGAATCATAGTGGCAAGTTCTGTGTTACTATACCATCTTGCGGAGGGAGAGAAAATGTTGTAATTCTAGCGGTGTCCTTGCCCAATAACCTGTTTTTATGAATTTTTCTCAATTTTTTTCGTTAAGCTACTGGTTTGAAACTACCCCGATCGGTGATTTTCGCTATCTTGATTTACTAACTTGGGTATTAATTGCTCTTTTTGTTCTGGCAATTGTGATTCAGTTAGGGAGTCGTTTTGTTGCTATGCATCCAGTACTTCGTCGCTTTATTCGCCGCTTGCCCGGAGGTCTTTATATTACCAGTATTATCGGCGGCTTTTTAGTATTTGCTCGTTTTCAGCGAGCTCCCTATATCGGCATGCGCATTTGGATGCTCCTAACTTTTGTCATTTTTGCCGCTTGGCTGATCACATTGCTGGTCAAATTTACTATGAATTATCAAAGAGAAATGGGCGCTTTTGCTAAGAGAAAGGAAAACAAGAAGAAAAAGCGCAAACTAAAAAGTTAAACTTGAAATTAAGTCAGAAGGCAGAGGTCAGGAGGCAGAAGTAGCCGCTCAGGGAGCTATAGAAAGGGTATAGAGGTGCGTACACTTACTATATAGTTTTAACTTACGTCCCAAGCTCTAGTGTTCCTAAATTCTGACTTCTGCCATCTGCCATCTGCCTTCATGCTAAAATAGATTCCACCGCCTGTTTAACAGTATTGCCATCAGCATCACTACCGACTGCCTTCATCGCAATACCCATAGCTCGGCCGAAGTCTTTTTTTTCTGTGATATTTTGTTCTGCTAAAGCTAATTTTACCTTTTCTACTACTTGCTCAAGAGACATTTGTGCTGGTAAATAGCTTTGAATAATAGCAATTTCTTTGGCTTCAATTGCTGCCAAATCTTGTCGGCCAGCACCGGTGTATTGAGCGTGGGAATCTTGACGTTTTTTCAATTCTTTTCGCAGTATGGCAGTTACGTCACTGTCAGCCAATTCTTTGCCGCTATCTACCTCTACTTGCTTGATGCTAGCGGTGAGTAATCGTAGGGCATTTACCTTTTCACTTTCGCCCGCTTTCATAGCAGTGATAATTGCATCTTGAAGACTTTTTTTGAGTTGAGACATATGAAATTAGCTTATTAACAAAAGTAGAGTACCGGAAGTAGCTCAAAGAGCAAAGTACACATCTTTGCTCTCTACTCTTTGCTCTTTTCACTTTCATTGACACCCCCTACTTCTCTAAGTATAGTTCGAGACGAGAATCGTTATTGACTTTTAATCGTCATATATTATGGCTACTTCCCCCGTTTACTCTTCATGGCAAAAGTTGGCTTTGAATGATATTTTGGAGGAAATGTTTATGGTGTTGACTGACAAAGAAAAAGAAGTTTTGATCAGACGTTACAGTTTGCACAATCAACCTAAAGAGACTCTCGAAAAAATTGGTGCCGGTTTTGCTGTCACTCGTGAAAGAGTGCGTCAAATTGAGAATGCTGCACTCAAAAAGCTTCGTCGGACATTAGATAATACTAAATTAAAAGAAGTCACCCGTGTGGCTTTTTCTATTTTGGATGAACATGATGGTTTACTCTTGGAATCGAAATTGATTCAAAAGGTGATTCAATCTATGCCGGATGTATCTATTGATAGTAACATAGCGAAGTTAGCCTTGAGTATTGAGGAAGACATTGTAAAAGTGAAGAAAAATAGTTTATTTAAACCAGCTTGGCGTCTTGATGAAGTACAAGAAAGAATTGTGCGCGATGTGATTGAAGCTGCTGACGACATTCTCAAAAAAACAGGCGATACTTTGTCACTGAATGGCTTAGTGGAATCCTTACAGAAAAGATATCCTCTGAAAGCCTCCAATAAATTTGTTAATTCTTGTTTAGAAATTAGTAAATTATTCAAACGTGTAGATGAGGGCTGGGGCCTGATGGAATGGCGCCATATTAATCCTAAAAGTATTCGTGATAAGGCTTATATCGTACTCAAACAAGCACAGCGTCCTTTGCATTTTATGGACATTGCCAGCAAGATTATTGAAGCCGAATTTGATCATAAAATTGTCACCGTACAAGCGGTACACAATGAATTAATTCGTGGTGATCACTTTGTCTTAGTCGGTCGTGGGCTTTATGCTCTGAAAGAGTGGGGATATGTAGAAGGAACTGTCAGTGATGTAATTGAACGTATTTTAAAAAAGGCGCAAAAACCATTGCCTAAATCGGAAATAGTAAAACGCGTCTTAGCTGTACGCCAAGTAAAAATTGGTACCATTGCCCTGAATCTCCAAAAAAATCCTAAATTTGCTCGTGTTGGTCGTGCTGTATATGAATATCGAGGAGCATAGGAAATAGCTTCAGCCAGAAAAATTGTTTGATAAAACAGCCGAAAAAGCGGGTTGTCAATGTTTTTGTTCACTGTTATAATGTTAAAGTAAAACAAAAACATATGTTGTCAAAAAGACTGTTCGTGTCACTTGCTTTAGCGCTGCTCATGGGGGGCTTGATTGTACAGCCAGGTAGTGAGCTTTTTCAGGCTCGACTCCAGGATGCTTATGCCGCCTTGCAAGGAGCAACCAGCGACACCTTTTTGCTTACTGCTCGTAATGGCGATACTGCTGCCTTGGAGGCTAGTCTTGCTAGGATTCGTAAAAACTATGCTGTTACCTCGGTAGAACGCCTTTCGAAGGATAGCAATACAGTTATTGTTACTTTTGAACCGGATGAAGATATAGTGAT
The DNA here is from genome assembly GCA_016207805.1 of Candidatus Abawacabacteria bacterium. NCBI lineage: Bacteria > Candidatus Abawacaibacteriota > Candidatus Abawacabacteria bacterium. Next base: position 44,812 of record JACQZO010000013.1, read on the forward strand.
GGCTATGGCCTCAGGAGATGACAATGTAAAAATCGAGCCGGACTATATATTGAAAGCAGTGGGTATTCCTTCAGATGCTCAGTATGCTGAACAATGGTACTTACGGAATACAGCACAGACATACCACACCTCGGCTAGTGCTACTACGAAGGGTATTGCTGGCAATGATGTCAATTGGCAACCGATGTATGAGAATAGTGGCTATCGGGGAGCGCCGATTACTGTTGCCGTAATTGATAGTGGGGTAACGGCCACTCATCCTGATCTGAGTGATCGGCTATGGGTAAATAGTAAAGAAAGTAATGACAGTATTGATAATGATCAAAATGGTTTATTGAATGATATCAATGGCTGGAATTTCGTAGATGATAACAATAATCTCACTGATAAATTTGGCCATGGTACGCAAGTAGCTGGTATTATTGCTGCTCGCAACGATAGTGTTGGCTTGGTTGGTATTGCTCCAGCAAGCAAGATCATGCCTTTGCGAGTTTTGGGTGATAATGGTTACGGAAGCACATCAGATGTTATTCAAGCAATCAATTATGCTATTGAAAAGAAAGCTCATGTTATCAATATGAGCTTAGGAGCAGCTTATGCCGATAGTGCAGCACTTATTAATGCTTGTAACAACGCTGTTGCCAATGGCATTGTAGTAGTTGCGGCGGCTGGGAATAGTAATCAAGATATTACCACTTACCATTTTGCCCCTGCTAATATTAGTAGTGTCATTGCTGTTGGTAGTATTACCAGTTCAGGCACTAAGGCTTCATTCTCAAATACTGGTAATGCGCTTTCTTTAGTGACACCGGGACTGAGTATTGTTTCGACTAGAGCAGGTAGTACTGGTAGCTCTAACCAAGTATTACCAGATGGCAGTAAAAGTTACATCATTGCCTCAGGAACAAGTTTTTCTAGCCCGATGGTAGCTGCAGCTGCGGCTTTAGTTTTAGAAAAGAATCCTGGTTTCAGTGTCAGCCAAGTGCGTAATCAACTACAAAACACCGCTACGGATTTGGGCTCTGCTGGCAAAGACACACAATTTGGTTATGGATTATTAAATGTAACTTCAGCTTTAAGTGTCTCTCCAGTAACAAAGCAAGTTGCTAATCGAGCGCCAAAAATAGCCAATGCTAGCTGGAGTCCTAGTAATTTTAACAATGAAAAAACAGACAGTGTGACATTGACTGTGAAGGCATCGGATCCTAATAATGATACCCTGACCGTCACCGCTGACCTAAGTGTATTGGGTCTCTCATTACAAACTCTGACTGCTAGTGGTAATAATCAATATCGTTCTGCTGCCGTGACTCCTACCGTGGCTACGGGCACTTATACTATTCCGGTAGAGGTAAGCGATGGTAATACTACAGTGAGTAAAAGCGCGAAACTGAAAGTGACTCAAGTGGCACCGAGCATTAGTATTACCAAACCAACATCTCGAGCAACATATACTACGACAAAAAGTAGCATAGTCTTAAGTGGTGTGGCACGAGGCCCAATTAATCAGATTAAAATTAATGGCGCAGTGTTGAGTAGTTTTGTTCCCAGACAAACACGCTGGTCTCAAACAATTAGTCTGCCCCAGGGAACTACTACCTATACAGTAGTAGGGTATAATGCGAATAATGAAATCGTTGATACAAAAAGTATTGCTATTACTCGTAATTAATCAAAGCGCGTTACTAACTATTGAGCTTTTTGTTGGTCTCAGCAGATAATTTTTCGGTAAATTGGTTTTCAGCCAAAATAGTTACTCCTAATGTTTGCGCTTTCTTAAGTTTGCTACCGGCCTCTTCACCACAGATAAGATAATTAGTACTTCTGCTCACTGCGCTTTGGACATGACCGCCACTTTTCAAGATCAGTTCTTTTGCCTGATCTCTACTCATGGATGCTAGCGTGCCCGTAATGACAAAGCTTTTGCCAGTAAAAAAAGTTTGTTTGCCATTTTCATACAATACTAAAGCCTGAGGTTTAACACCCACATGGGCCAGCTTTTTGAGCAAGGTATGACTCTCTTTGGCTGCAAACCATTCTACTATGCTGCTAGTAACCTCAGGGCCGAAACCATTCACTACTAATAGTTCTTCTGCACTGACGGTCATGAGATATTCAAGTAATGGGTGCAATGTATCTTGAGGATACACAGCTTCAAATTCTGCTACAATTTCTCTGGCTACTTTTTGCGCAGCAAACTTAGCTAGATCTCTAGCTGTTTCTTCACCGATATGGCGAATGCCTAAAGCAAATAGCAGGCGAGGGAAAGAAATGTTTTTTGCTATTTCAATCGCCTTGATTAAGTTTTTTACTTTTTTTTCTTTGAATAAAGGAATTTGAGCCAAATCTTTTTCAGTCAATAAAAAAACATCACCAATATCACCACAAAGATCTAAGGCGATCAGTTCATCAATTACTGATTCTCCCATACCATCTATATCAAAAGCTTTCTTAGCAGTAGCATGAATCATTTGTTCTCGATGCTGAGCAAAGCATTGTTTATTGCTGCAACGTACTACGGTGCCCTCATTTTCTTCTATGGTGATTGAATGACAAATTGGGCAGATAGTTGGAAATACAAAAACTTTTTCTCTGCCAGTTCTGAGTTCAGGCAATACATGTAAAATTTCCGGAATTACATCACCAGCTTTATGAATGATAACAGTGTCCCCAATCCGAATATCTTTACGTTCAATTTCTTTTTTATTATGCAAAGTGGCTCTCTTTACCGTACTGCCAGCTAGATCGACAGCACGTAGTTCGGCAACTGGCGTGAGTGCTCCTGTGCGACCAATTTGAATAGTAATACCTTCTATCACGGTAGATGCTTCAGTAGCAGGAAATTTGTAGGCGACTTGAGCTCTCGGTGTCTTGGCGGTAAACCCTGCTTGTTCTTGTAGAGTTTTATCATTCACTTTTACTACAATGCCATCTATATCAAATGCTAAGTTGTCTCGAATCGCTTCCACCTTTTTATAAAACTGTTGAACTTCTGCTAAATTGTCTGCTAAAGCAATATGAGGACTAATCATAAAACCAAGGCTTGCCAAAAACGCCAAGCTTTCCTCTTGGGTCTCTGGTGCATTAGCCAAATCGTTCTGGCCAAGGGTATAGACAAACATACCCAAGTCACGTTCTGCCGCAATAGCAGGATCAAGTTGTCTGACAGAACCGGCTGCTGCACTACGGGGATTAGCAAAAAGCTCTTTGCCTTCTCTGGTTAGGCGAGCATTGAGTTTTTCGAGACTCTTTCTGGGCATATATACTTCACCCGATACTTCTATTGTTAAGGGTTTATTTAAAACTAGCGGCACCCCATAAATGGTTTTGATACTATGGGTAATATCTTCTCCAATAATCCCATTACCGCGGGTGAGTCCTCGTGTTAATTTGCCGCCTTCGTAATGAAGACTGATATTCAAACCATCGATTTTTAATTCACAAAGGTATTGCCATGTTTTGCCTGGCAATAACTTTTGTAAACGTTCTTCCCAATCTTGTAATTCTTCAAAGCTAAAAATGTCACTGAGACTCCACTTTCTGCTTAGGTGTGGCAATTTGGGCAATCTGCCACTTAATATACTGCCAATCTTTTGGCTAGGTGAGTCGGGAGTAATCAGATCAGGGTAGGAGTTCTCTAGGATAATAAGTTCTTGTTTCAAATCGTCTCGGGCTGCCTCAGAAAAAATAACTTCATCCTTAGTGAAATAATGATAATTCCATTTATTGATGAGTTCCTTTAACTTTTCAATGCGCGCTTTAGCTTCTACGTAGGAGAGCATCGTCTTGATTTAATAATTCACTAACGGTGACTAAAATAAATCCTTTGGCCCTAAGCTCATCAATGATAGCTGCCAAAACTTTCCCAGTTTCTTTCTTGCCCAGGTGTAATAAAATTATTGAGCCATTGTGAGCTTTAGATAGCACTTCATTTTTGACATATTTGCCATCTTGTAGCCAATCCAAGCTATCAATGTCCCATAGTATTGAAGTATAGCCAGATTCATTCACTACCTGCAATATTTGTGGTGTCCTGGCTCCATAGGGAAAACGGAAATAGGGTTTAAGAGAATAATTATGATCGGCTAGGGTTAAAGTTTCAGGACTGTCTATCTCTTCTTTAATCTGGGCTAAAGATAGTTGAGGAAATTTGGGATGATTGTAGCTATGATTGCCTAATTCATGTCCCGCAGCGATAATTTCGGCTACCAGACCTTTTTCTTCTTTCATCCACCAACCTTTAAGGAAAAAAGTAGCCAATACCTGTTTTTCAGCGAGAATTTTTAATTGATTTCTAGCTTCTTCAGGATCAAACCCATCATCAAAGGTAAGAGCAATGAAGGGCTTAGTTTCATCTCCGTGACGAATCTCTTTTACTGATTTAAGTTTTTCCTTGAGCAAATCTCTATCATTACTAATGATAATGCGCTCTGCATTAGCTAATGCCACATGAGGCAAATGGATGCTACTTAACAAAGAAAGGGAATGATCAACCAGGATGAACTTGGTGTGCTGCCAAATGAAACTAAACAGAGTAATAAATAAGTCCATGCACGATGATTAAATGTTCATTTGGCGCAATACTTTGATTCTTTCCTCAATTGGTGGGTGAGTAGCAAAAAGTTTATTAATGCTGTCAGCTTTTAAAGGATTCGCAATATACATATGAGCTGTTGCTTTATTCGCATTGCGTAGTGGTTGGCTGGCAGCTTTGATTTTTTCCAATGCACTAGCGAGTCCTTCTGGGTAACGGGTGAGAAGAGCGCCTGAGGCATCAGCCAAAAATTCTCTCTTTCGGGAAATGGAAAGTTGAATAATTGTGGCAATGATAGGGGATAAAATAATTAGCACAATACCTAATATCATAAAAATCGGATTGATATTTCGGCCATCTCTATCATCTCTTCTACCACCTAAGAAACTAAAGCGAAAAAACCAATCTGCAAGCATTGTGATCGTGCCGACAAAAACACTAACCAGAGTCATAAAAAGAACATCATAGTTACTAATATGACTCAATTCATGAGCAAGCACTCCTTCTAATTCACTCTTAGTCATGATTTGGCGCAGACCGGTAGTGACTGCCATGGCTGCATGTTTAGGATTTCTGCCAGTAGCAAAGGCATTAGGGGCAGGATCATTAACGATATAAATTCTCGGCATGGGGATACCTGCTGTCAGGGCCAAACTTTCTACTACATGAAAAAGTTCAGGATCATCATTCTCGCTAATTTGCTTGGCACCATTCACAGCTAAAGCAATTTTATCACTAAAAAAATAACCAATGAAGCTAGAAAAAAGAGCGAACAAAAAGGCAAATAGTACACTATCAGAGCCATAACCATAGACAGTGCCGTAAATGTGACCAATAAGTACAATAAACCCCATGAACATGAGGACAAGCAAAATAGAACGAAGTTTATTTTTGGCAACGTAGGTATAAGTAGTCATAGAAGGGAAGTCAGAAGGCAGAAGCCTGCCCTGAGTGGCATCGAAGGGTCAGATGGCAGAAGTAATTATGAATTAAGAATTAAGAATTGGGAATAGCAATGCTTAGAAATAGATTCATATTTCATGATTCTCTATTTCCCAATCACTTCTGCCCCCTGCCTTCTGACTCCTGACTTCGTTAAAAGCTTACTTTCACATTCTCTCGTTCACTAGCATCAGCGATTTCAAAAAACTCTTTTTTCTGAAAGCCAAACATACCGGCAATGATGCTGCTAGGAAATACTTCAATTTTAGTATTCAAATCTCTCACATTAGCATTGTAGAAGCGGCGAGATGCTTGGATTTTATCTTCAGTGCTAGCTAATTCTTCTTGTAATTTGAGGAAGTTTTGATCAGCTTTGAGCTCAGGATAGTTCTCACTAACGGCAAATACACTTTTCAATGCTTGGCTAAGCATATTCTCAGACTGGGCTTGTTGGCTAGGGCTGCCTGATTGGGCATTGATTGCTTGGGTACGGGCTTCAGTAACTTTTTGGAATACGTCACTTTCATGTTTAGCATATCCTTTTACGGTTTCAATGAGATTAGGAATAAGGTCATGACGACGTTTCAATTGCACATCAATATCAGACCAGGCTTCATTGGCTCGGACTCTCAGTGTGACTAAACCATTGTAAATGGCTACTAATGCGACCACTATTACGATAAGTATGATTATGACTAATAAACCGGTATCCATAAAATAGAATTAGTTAGTTGGTGTAGGATTCTGCTTAATCTTTTCATTGCGGGTATAAGTATCGCGCAATTCAATAATAGTACTGGCTACTAAATTTGGCCAATGAATATAATTCATTTCAAAGACATTACCATCTGGTCCAGCAGTCTGAATATTGAGTGTGCCATAATGCAATATCGTTCCCCAGAAGCCCTTTACTTGGCTGGATACATCTTGAATCTGAGCTAGATTGGCTTCGGAGACTTTGCGATCAAAAAGTCTTGTTTGGTTGATATCCACCATACGTCTATCGGTGAAAATAATCAGGTCAAAGCGATGATCAATCCATTTTACGTAATACCAAAAGAGCGCAAATATTGTGTACAAATGGAGAAATACAATGGCAATTTCGAGATATATTGAAGAAGGAATTGGCCACAATACATTGATCAAGGCATAAATAATAAATGGCCAAAACACGGCAAAAAAAGTACTAATCAGAATTCCCACATCGACAATCCAATGTTTCCTAATCATCAGTGCCACTGTTTCATTTTGACTCTGACCGGGAAAAGCTTTGATGGTATTATTTTCTGGTCGGTAACAACTTAAATGATCACTCATGTGAATAGTCGAGTTAAATCCAGACTCATCAATATCCGTAAGCCGTTGATCGCCAAAAATATGCTGATCACAATATAAATAATGGTCAAATTACGTGACAGCCGATCAGTCTGATAAGCATTTTGATATACTTGGCGAATTGCTATCGAAGATAACACTGCCCAGATGATCAAGATAAGCAAATACGCAATGATGAATGGCAACATGAACTATAAGTGCTAAGCCACTAGCACTTTATTGAAAAAACTACTTTTATGCAATTAGGCCTGTGGAGGTGTGTTACCCATTTTTGCAAATGCCTCACTAGCACGTCTCCGTACCTCCTCAGCTACATCAAATGCTTCCAATTGTGTTTGCTTAGCTACATCGCCTCTATCTGCTAAAATACTAGTTCGTTCCGCACGCAGGGTATCCTGTGTGGCCGCCCCGCTCATCCCAAAGATACTAGCCAAAACAAGCGCTAATATATTACCTCTTTTCCCCTCAACTTTTGCTAATTTTGCTGGACTCATAGAAATAAACAACTGTTACTTTATAAACCTTTTACTGGCTCTTGTCAATGGTTTTCGTCTGCACTTTTCTATAGTACTATCGTCACTGATATCTCACCAACAGCTATGTCTCTCGCCCCAACATGGAATCTCTTTATTCTTATCCTTTTCACGGTCATTGTAGCATATAGTTTGATTATCGGAGCGGGGAGAACGGCAAAAATAATTATTTGTTCTTATATTGCGATCTTAGCTGCTGACGGCTTAGGAAACTTATTATACATGTTTTTGACCAATCCTAATCGAGTATTTTCTTTGGTAGCAGTACAGTCCGCAAGTCAGTCATTGGTGGGCTTTAAAATTTTACTTTTTATTGGCTTAATTATCCTCTTTGCTTTACGAGGAGGCTTTGATGCCACGATAGAACCTAAAGGCTCGTCGATCTGGGTATTTCTCATCAACTCGGTGCTGGGCATATTAAGTGCTGGTTTGATAGTAAGTGCTATTTTAGTCTATTTCTCTGGTGGCTCGTTTTTGCCGAGCATTGGTTTTACACCAACCGAATTAGCCAAAAATATTTACGAGCAATCGCCGTTGGCTAGACTGATGATAGACCAAAATAGTCTGTGGTTTTCTCTGCCGGGCCTGGCTTTACTGTTGAGATCGCTAATTGGCTGACAGAGACAAAAGCCAGCTACTAATTTTTAGATTGCTAAGTTATGACTGGTGAAATTGTCCAAGTTCGCACTCAAGATGATTTAATTCTTAGTGGATTATATAGTTATGGTGAAAAGGGAAAGCCATTGATCATTCATATTCATGGCTATAGTGGTACTTTTTATACCAATAAATTTATTCATGTAATTGCTGAGCAATTAGCGCAGCGCGGCATGGGATTTTTGACAGTTGAGACTCGCGGTTCATATGAGAAGCATGATTTGCCAGCATATGGTAAAGGATATTCTGAATATGGTGGTTTTCTAGAACTATTAGAAGAGGCCTATCAAGATATTGATGCTTGGATTAGTTTCGCTCTGAAGCAAGGTTGCCAAAATATTGTATTACAGGGACATTCTTTAGGTACATATAAAATCATTCGTTACCTTTTTGAGGGGAAAAAAGCGGGAAATGTGAAAAAGTTAATTTTACTTTGCCCATTCGATAAACAAGGAATAATAGAAAAAGCTTCTCAAGGTAAATGGCCTGAATATTTACACCAAGCAAAAGAGAACATGGCTCAAGGTAATGGTCAAGACATGATCCCTACTACCTGGGGAAGTGTTCCCTTAAGCTATCAGACTTTTGTTTCTTGGTATCAAGAAAATGAATTGAACAAAATCTTTGATCTCTATCAGCCGAATTATCATTCTTCGGTATTAGCTCAAGTAACATTACCAGTGAAGCTGATTGTGGGAGATAAGGATGAGATTTTGTTTGCTGGTGATCCCAATCCTGCCTTTACTCTAGAACGAATTAGAAGTCAATTTCCCCATGGAGAAGCACAATTAATTGCTGGTGCTCGCCATTCTTTTCGTGATTGTGAGCAAGAAGTTGCTGCTAGTGTTACTCAGTTTGTGAATACTTGAAAAGAAATTACCGATTCAAAATTGCCTGGGTCTTGAGCCAAGTGTCATGAATTTTGATTGCTGCCTCATAGTGGCTGAAAAATAAAGAAATTTGTTGCTTAATATTGAAGATGGAGCCGTCATTATGCTGGGGAATAGGCTTGCCATCTCGTAATAATCGTTGGGTAGCTTTGGCAGCTACTAGCGTGTTTTCAGCAGCATTAGCAGTGCTTTGCCACAAACTTGAGCTAAATGCAGTCTGCGTATCGAGTTGGGGAATGACAATAGTTACCAGTTTCTTTTGAGCTTGAGCTAGCTGCGGGATAATTATGGTCACTTGCTCTATGTCTAATGGTTCACTACTAATAACATGTTCTAACGCCTTCATCTGGTAACGCAAATCACGGGTAATATAGGCGTATGAACTTTTGTCTGTGATTATCTTTAATTTGTCTTCATCTAATCTCTGATCGGTGGTGAACCAAAGATTATGTAATTTGCTTTCTTTAGCTAAATATTCATGAAAGGCTAGGGTGAGAGTAGGATCCGTTTCCTTACCTTTAACGAATTTGTCATCTAGAAAATCTTTCTGTTTATAATAAGGAGTAATCTCACTAAGCAAACGGGTTACTTGATCACCAGCTGTGATATAAGCACGGATAATTTCACTAGTAGCATCGCCATTCGAGCTGATGACTTTATTCAATTCTTTTTGACAATCTCGCCAATCAGCTTCATTTGCATAGCCTTGAAAATGTGTTTGCTCCGGCGAAGCAAATTTTACTTGCGTAGAATAAGCTTTGATTGTTGCTGATATCTGTCTGCCACCTTTACGCAAGCATTGTTCTATAGATTTTAACGTATTCTCTAAAGCGGTGCTGGTATTAGTAACTGCACTGGATGAAGAACTACTTGTCGGTTGAGCTGTAGCGGCTGGTCGAGATGATTCCATGGGGACTATAGCCATTCCATTAGTAGCAATAAAATTAATTAATAGGGGATACAAATAAACCCCTATACCTAAGAGGATGATAAACAGAATGAATTTAACCGGTACCGGTGATCGGGGATTGTTGTTCGCTGAAAGATAATTATTGTCCATAGAAAGTGAATGACCTTTTTTAGCATAGTTCTTGGCAGATAAGGTAGCAAATTAATATTGATTCTGCATAATTTATTCTTTATTACTAGTTTATTTTTTATCAGTGATCTTTCATTTTTTGGCTCCCACTCTTGGTTTCCTTGCGAACTTGGAAAGACGCCTCAGAACATACTAAGTACTTCGTTAAAATGATCCATCTATCTAACTAAATTAGGTGATGCTATAATTAAAGGAAATAATAATTTCCAATGGGAGTACGATTGCCCGACAATCCACCAGAGCATACGGCAAGCCCAGAAAAGCCATCAAGAAGACGATTTTTACATGCGATATTTGCTGGGGCTGCAGTTGTCTCAGACAGTGCTATCCGAAGACATATAGGAACATTAACTGAAGAGAAAGAAGCAAAAAGAGAGCGCTTACCATTAGTTCCTGGTAAATCTTTGATTGAGCAATTAAGGTCTAAAGACATTTTTCCAGTAGCTCATGAATGGTCAGTTGCTGCAAGCGCTGAAGCTTTCGTAGATATTGGCCAGTCATTCTTAACGATACCCGCTGCTAGAGACCTAAGGAAACAAGAAGTAATTAAAATACTTTGCCCAGCTTCTGGCTATCTTATTTCTCCGTTAGAAATTGCTTTTACAATTGCTCAAGAAGCTCCGGATGTGAAGTGCTTTGAATACACTATGACTGAGATTGGATCCAAATATTTTGAAAGTATTGATGAACATATTAGGAGATTAGTAGAGCACGGTACAAACTTTTCAGATCTACATATAACAATCGAACAACATCCTGAAGTTGCTACTGGTGCTAAAAGAAAACTTATTACTTTTGAATGTCATCTACCGCCTCAAAGAAAAGTTCTAATCAAAATAAATTTTGAGCTCAACATGAGTGGAGAAACTTATTACCGGCATGAAGCTGCTAGGGAAAGCGATATCTGGGTGTTTCATGATTTAGGTGAAGTACAGGCTCCTTCAGGAGTTTTGAGCCGAAGTAATGAAGCAAAGGGAGAAGTATATATTATGGTAGATCATGCATCTCGAGGATCCTTAACAAACAAAAGACATTTTTGGGTTAATCAATTAACACCATCCCCTAACGACCCAGCGCCTTTGGGCTCATACCTTAGACGTAATCCAATAAATTATCAGGGCGTTGCAGCTATCCGAGCCCGTTCTGACAAGCATCCATATGGATGTGGGCATAATCACTTTGATTCCCCAGGTCGTAGAGCAAGAGCATCTTACTGGGCTTCAAGCTCAACAGTAGGGATTTTAGAAGTTGATACACGCTTATTACAGATTGTAAATAATTGTGGCGGTGAATATATGTTACAAATATATGCAATGTTATTACAGTCTGAAAGATTTGATGAATATTTCCCATATGAGACTTTTGAGCAAAATAGTCTTCCCCTAATTGACCAATTCATTACCAAACTTAGCTTCATCTCAGATCATGAAGCTCAAGACACATTATTCTCTGTAGCTCAAAGTTACCTCCTTGCAATGCGCAATGAAGTAATGAGAGCCAAAGGTGAAGAAAAGGCACGTTTAGTTGACCAAAGAATAAGTGCCTTAAGAACGTGGCGTAACAGTAACTATTAAAAAACACCCTTATTTTTAAGTGTAAGGATGAGAATAAGACGAATCCCGGCGGATTCGTGGCTCCCCTTACTGTTCAGCTTGCGAACTTTTGGCGTGATGTCCTTAAAAAAATAGTAGAAGAGGTTGTGCGTTTCCAATCATGTTTTAAACTGGTTACTGCTAGAGATTAGTTAGCGGCATGTGTTAAAAAGTGCTACACTCCTACCTCTGTTTTAATGTATGAGATTACCTTCTTCTCCATCGAAAGTATCAACTGACTCTTCCCAACCCTCAGGAAGCTGGATAGAGCGAACAGCGATAGTGTTAGTACTTATTGGAATAGGAGGTAAATGTGTAGACACTTACTTTGCAGCGTCGCCCCCAGTGAGAGCACGTACTCGTCATCATCAAGTGTTTCATGAATGGCGTCCCTATAGTCGTGCACCGGCCAATCCTGCTGATTTTACAGTTGCTGAGCCTATATTTCCCAATGATATTGCCACAGGAAATCCTGAATCAGCAGAAGTTGTGGAAGAAATTCCAACTGAAGTATTAGAAGAAACTGGGAATACTGTAGTTATGGAAATGTTGCAAGATGGTTCACTTGCGGGATTTTATCGTAGACCGAGAAACTTTGAAGCTGAGTTGAGAAGAAGAATATCAGAGCTATTGCCACCTAATGCACCTTTAGAGATTGCTACTACAGAAGCTTTAATGTTTTTAGAAAATAATGCAGAGGCAACTGCTGAGGCTGGTGACAAGAGAAGTGCTGCTTATATGATCAATCTAACTTCTCACAACACGCAGAGAGCAGTTGAGATAGCAATGAGTGGAGGAGACTTTGAAACTGCTATAAATATTCTTCGTGCACAAATTGGTGCTGTCATTAGCGAGCCAGGTTATTTTTATCGTTCCTGTTTTGATGCTCATCCGGACTACATTGATAGCTTGTGGTCATTATTTAACGCGCAGGAACGAGAGTGGGTATATCAAGGGTTATGGTTTAGCATTCGGATGGCCAGAGATGATCTAGATGGTATTCGGTCACCACTTTTAGAAGGATATCAACGTATAATGCGTTTATATTTTCCTGATCGACAAGGATAGTAAAAAAAGTGCTTTATCGGTCATCCTACAATAAAACTTTTGCGCTTTTCTTATTCTTGTTCTTATCCTGATCCTTCGAGCACCGTAAAAATTACTTCTTCTAAGGGAGAAGGTATGAGGGGAGGATAAGACTAACTATATTGTCAAAGGTGTTCGTTTGACATAGAGACGGTCATGTTTGATGAGGGAAAAAATACGTTCA
>JACQZO010000014.1 GCA_016207805.1 Candidatus Abawacabacteria bacterium
CACTAACTCATTCGTAGCACCAGTGGGACCACAGTCTTATGCCGCGAGACAGGATTCTCCAGGATGAGGACGTGGCTCCCATGTTTGCTTGCTTTTTAAATATACTCAAAAAGCCTCATAACAATATACGAGGATGAGGATTAGTATAAGACACATAGCACCTTTGGTGCTCGTGTGGTGGGACTGCCGGGATTCGAACCCGGGACCGTTTGCTTAAGAGGCAACTGCTCTACCAACTGAGCTACAATCCCAAAACTTGCCTGAGCAACATAATAAAATTCAGCCCAAAAGGCAATATCAAGCAGATTAACGATGCGGCAAGAGCTGCTGTCTTGGCAAGGGAGAAAATTTCACTTACCGTGAACTCGTATTCTACTTTTTATGCTCCAGAATAAGTTACACTTAAAAGAGCTGATACTTGTCGCCTTGATTCTCAAGGTAACAGTATTTGTTATCATCTTTTTGGCTGGTCATTTGTTGCCTTTTTGCTATCACTGTTATGTCAATGACTTAGCTTATTTGCCTGTGCAATCATGGACTCCTTGGCTAAGCTTTGGTACTTGGGACGCACGACATTATAGTTATTTAGTGGATATGGGCTATATGCAGGACTTTGCCAGCAATGCCTTTTATCCCCTTTTTCCTCTTTTGGTCGGTGCTGTAAAAGTATTTATTTCTAATACTCTCATTGCTGGTTTTCTAGTTGCCAATGCTGCTAGTTTGGTTGCCCTTGTTTTATTTTTTCTTTTGGTGAAGCGATACTTTACAGAAAGTATCGCTTTCTACAGCAGCATATTTTTGTTGCTATTCCCTACCAGTTTCTACTTAAGTTTAATGTATAGCGAGTCGCTTTTTCTTGCTCTGGTTCTGGCATTTTTTTACTTTTGGGAAAAGCAGTCATACTATTTAGCAGCCATGATGGGTTTTCTATTGTCATTGAGTCGCCCATTAGGTGTGTTAATTATTATTCCCCTATTGGCTGAATTGATTACCACATCGTTCAAACAAAAAGGGATACGACAAATATGGAGTGACTATGCAGTAATGATACTGGGCACTATTGCTGGTTTTTCTGCTTATCTCCTTTTTATGACTTTGATGACTGGTTCTCCGTGGGCGGGGTTTATTGCCCAGAGATATTTTGTTACGGAAAATTCAATATACAATCTAATCGATATTGGTGGTTGGCTGCAGAGAAACTTTTTAACAGTAGATTGGAGTTTACACAGCTTTACATCAAGTATTCTAGATCGATTATTCTTTCTGGCCTATTTGCTCTGTCTAATGCCAATTTATAAAAAAGTGCCCAAGCGTTTTTTCTGGTATTCCGTAGTAATGGGCATGGTTCCCGCCTTGTCCGGTATGTTCATGGCATATACAAGGTACTTGTTGATGGTGTTCCCGGTTTTCATTTTACTGGCCTTATTAGCAAAAAATCGTACCCCATATGTAGCCATGCCCTTATTAATGCTACAAATCCTTTTTTTGATCATGCACGTGCTAAACTTCTGGGTAGCTTAACCCTGTCTGTGTTTTCGATGATATCGAGCGTTCCTAACTTTTTATTAGTTATTTTTTATTTTTTTGAGCTCGTAAAAGTAATCCTTAGACTAAGAAAGGATGAGGAGTAGGATGAGACACATTGCTCGCTTTGCGAGCTCGTGTGGTGGCCCCGAGAGGAATTGAACCTCTATCTCAGCCTTCGGAGGGCTTTGTTCTATCCGTTATACTACGAGGCCAAATTGAGTGGGCACACTATTTCGTGAGCGTGAAGCTTTTAATTGCATCTTCAATGTCACTTAGATTAGTCATGCTTGGTTCTGCGGCTGCTGTAATAGTATAGAGAATTCCTCCTTTGGCAAACATTCCTTGCCGGTATATGGTTTTCTTGTCTGCAGTAGTTTGATCGTATTTCCAGAGTACGCCCTTTTCGCCACTAATAGTGACACTTTCAGATTGAAAGTTTTGATTGAGGCTATTGGCACGAAGAGACGCTTCATTGGCAGAAATCACAGCATTGGCTGGATTATTATCCAATTGTTGGCCTTGTATGGTAATTATCCCATCAATACTCCGTAGCTCGCGATTAGCATGGGATATTGTTACCAACTTGGTCTGATCACTAGTGCTCGCTGTCCAATCTTGGGGATGTTTGATTGTAAAGCCATTCCCCTGATATGTTGCCATACTCAGGCCGCAGGCAGCTAAAAAAACGAGAATGATTGTTGCTCCGATTAAACGTAGATATGTTCTCTTCATAAAAGTAATGATATACATGTGTATCTTATAGAAGAAAGCAAGAACAAAAAAGAGCAGTTGTATTTAGTTGACAATCTGGCGACAATTCCTTAGGTTGTTCACGAGAAATTGCGGGAATAGCTCAGCTGGTAGAGTGTCTCCTTGCCAAGGAGAAGGTCGCGAGTTCGAATCTCGTTTCCCGCTCCACGAACCTTGTACAGAGATTAGTACATGGCTAGTTTCTAGAATGTATGGAGCGATCAAGATTGTTACAAGTTTTAACTGCCTGTGGTTTAGATAAAAGAGAAAGTGCTTTTTATCTCGCATCTTTGGCGTTGGGTAAGGCGACTATGAGTAAGATTGCTTGGCAAGCGGAACTAAATCGCAGTGCCTCATATGAGGTGATGCGATCTTTAAAATCTTTAGGCTTAATAAGCACCGTAAAAAGTAAATTGGGCTTATTGGTTATTGCCTCTGATCCAGAAAGACTATTGGTATTGCAACGGGAAAAATATGAGGCCATTTCCCAATCATTAGAATCTCTGCGCTATCTTTTTACTGTTGCCCAAAGTGAACCTGGAGTGCGCATGTTTGAAGGATTAGAAGGCATGAAGCAGGTTTTGCAAATGGTGCTAAATGAGGCATCGGAAGTACTTGTTTTTGGTGATGGCGACGCTTTTAGAAAAGCAGTGCCAGGATGGACCGAAGAGTATTCTAGTAAGCGCTTACAAAGAAAAATAAAATCGCGTTTATTGCTGAAAGCGACAGTAGCTAGTATAGGGACAGTAAAAAGTTTTTCTCAATTAAATAGTGAAAAGTCACGACTTTCCCAAATAAGAGTGTTACCAGCGGCATTTAATATTGTCGGTGGTTTTGATGTGTTCGCAGATAAAGTAATTCTTTTCTCTTTTGATCAGAAAAATACTGCGGTAGTGATTGAGAGCAAAGTAATCAGTGCTATGATGCGCGGCATATTTGAAATGTTGTGGACTCTTGCTGAGGGATATAATCAAACTCTTTTGGGTTAGAAGTTGTTACTTTCTGGCAACAGGAAAGTGTCACACGCAAGCTGTTCCTTTGAGTTGTTGCTGAGCTTTTGCTGATAAGTAGTGTTCGTAATTAATAGCGCATTATACTCACTATGTTTAAAAAGCAAGTATGAGTGTTTTTCAATATGTAGTGCTTCTTATTGGGATAGCAATGTCATTTGGTTACTATCCTCAAGCATATAAAATGTACCGTAACCACTCAGCGGAAAACGTCTCCCCTACTGCAATGCTTATTTTTGCTCTAGGTACTACACTATGGACCTTGTATTGCTTTGTTAACCAAGATCTAACCATCATACTAAGCTTTGCTTTCGGCATGGTTGGATCGTGGTTAATTCTTATTTTTATCTTTCTCTATCATGAATAATAGCAATCAAGCAGTTGCAAACTTTTTGTTTGAAATAGGTATATTGGCCAAAACTCCTCGTAGTGCTTTTCCTTTTTTAGGTACTGGTTCGCAAAGTGTGGCTGAGCATATTCAGCGCACCGCATATGTTGGGTTAGCATTAGCTGAAATGGCAGGAGATGTTGATACAGCAAAAGTGGTCATTATGTGCTTGCTGCATGATATGCCTGAAAGTCGCAGCAGTGATCTCAATTATGTTCATCAGCAATATGTTCAAGTTGATGAAGAAAAAGTTATCCAAGAAATCACCCAAAAGCTCCCTTTTGGGCTCTATATAGAAGGGTTTCTCAAAGAGTACAAAGTTCGGCAAAGCAAAGAAGCTATTTTAGCCAAAGATGCAGATAATATCGAATGGATTCTGGCGCTGAAAGAACAATTAGATTTAGGGAATAAAAGGGCCGCAATAATGATAAAAAATGCCGCTCAGAGGCTAAAAACAAAAGTAGCGCATCAATTATATACAGAAATTATGCAAACTCCTGCCGATGCCTGGTTCGCTGAAAGCAAAAATGAAGATTGGTGGATTAACAGAAAAAGCTAGGAGCCCTAAAATTGAGAACGATCTTGTTTAGTGGTCTCTAGGGTATCGAGATAGGCAGTTTTCCAGATCGGCGCGAGCGTCTCTTACTGCTACGCTAGCTACGTCATAATCTGTGTATCGTTGCCCTGCTAAGCGGTTGAGCCGAGTGTCTAATGCTACTACATAAGCATTCACAGCATCGGTTGGATTCTGCATATATGCAGGGGTAGCATGATAGGGAAATGGGCCATCTTGTAAGCGCGTGAAAATGTTCCAATTCCAGCCATCAATGGCAGTTAATGTTCCACCATTGGGGCCAGAAAAAACAGCAGCTGATCGGCGCAAACATTCAGCTGTTTGTTGCTGTATATCTATTGCTTGAAGAGCGAGTACTCGAGCTTGATTGGCACGTCTCAAAGAATCTTCCCGTATGTAGCCAGTAGGCCGTTCTAATAATCTTCGCATCTCATTTCTTTTTTCTGCTGTAGTTCCTCTACCAGCATCCTCAAAAGTAATCTTTACTGGTGCTGGAGACTTTTGACATCCTTCAGCCAATGTTCCTGCCAACACGCCGATGCCAATTAACTGAGATAGTTTAGACATGATCGTTATATATTTGAAGAGTTTAGGCTAACATTGCGGCTAGTTGATGTCAATTGTACTCTGATGGTATTCCATCATATAGATAAAAATGCAAATTTCGTGTTTCCTTGGGTACCGACATGTATCATCAGACAAGAGATGGTAGGAAGGTGCTCATCAAAGAAGTGGCGATGAAAGAGAAAAAAACGATCCTGTCTCCTACTTTTTTGACTTTTTAGCAAAGATGTCGTTAATGTTTATTCTCTTTTCATATACTTTACCAGTTCCATTCCAGAACTCTGACGAACAAAGCCAAATTTTTCATAAAAAGGAAAATTACCAGGGTTTTCTTCCCAAGCAAAAAGACCAATTGATGCATATCCTTTATCTTTCACTTGTTCAACTAAGTTTTTTAGAATTTTACTACCAATCCCTCGACCTTGATATTTGGGATGAACTCCAATGTCATAGAACATACACATAACACCATCTTCGATAAAACGTCCTATACCAATCACCTGGTCACCATCTTTTATTGAAAAAACATGTGAAGATTTAGTAAGTACCTCTTTCCACTTTTCAGGTCCACGTCTTTTCCATCCAATGGCTTCAAAAAGATTATCTAGTTGTTCTGGGTCAAGTATTTTTTCGTTACTCTCTCGTAATTCTGACAAATTCTTGTTTGGTGTATCCATAACAGGATGTTAAATTTATCAAAAATAAATATATCATATGCTCTCTAATGCATGAATGATAATACGTATTAAGATAAAATGGCTTTGTCAAAATGCATAAATCGTGGTGGGCGTGGGAGCAGTGGTTACACGCTGTTTAATTTTCAGGTTCTGTTCGTGAAGAGCATCTATCATGAAGTGCGAGATGGCAAGAGAGTACTGATCAAAGAAGTCGCTATGAACGAAGAGAAACAAAAAGCTTAATTCTGTTTATCTAGGGTGTAAACTACTAGTTCCGCAATAGTTCCAAGATGCCAATCATAACTATCTTTTTCCCGCACTTTAAAACCTATAGTGTCTGCTTGTCGCTCAAACTCATTTGCAGATAATACACAAGGACTTTCTAGTTTCACTGGTCGCCTTGCTGCTCTCAACGGTTGAATTTGGGATAGTTCAGCTAGAAAGCTATGAATAATATGACCAACTCGAGCAGGTTTCGACAAGGTAGCTGCATGAATTGTGCGAGCATACTTATAAACACAGTCCACAAGTGCATCTTTGTCGAGGTATTTCTTACCTATTAAAGCTTGTAACAGAGCTTCTACAGAACAATCGGTAAGTGTCCATCTCTCACTATCAATTGCCTGAGTAATTATGGCGGCGTAATAAGCGACTGTTCTCAATGTCCACTCCTCTTGATTCCTGTAATCTGGTAAAAACTCTTGACTCAAGATTAGTGTGCCTTCTGGCTTTAACAAATTATATAACTCTTGCAAATACGGAAGATTCGTAACATTCCCTACTCCAGAGTTCACATCACAACAAATGTCCGCACTCCCTTTCATGTCTGTACATTTCTCAAGATTACCTTCCCAAGCCATTGTTTCTCCAATGGAATATCTAAACCTTTTCCTAGCAGCATGAGACTGATGATCAAATACTGTTAAACTTACACCTGGTGTTAGCTCTGTCCAATATCTCACAGCAAGACTTCCCTTACCCATTTCTACCAGGAGCGCTCTACTGGTCGATCTCGAAGCTCCTTCTAGGCTACGCAAAACTGTCATTTCAGCAAAAGGATGCCGTAGATCTAGCTCGTGACAATATTCTAACCCCCCACCAGTAAATAAATGAGGGTGTGTTGCTGCGGTGATAGTGGCAACGTAATTGGGCTTTGTCATGTCGGCTGCTAATTATTGGGAGCTAATTTCTCAGATATCAAAGCGAATGTAAAGATGAGCATATGAAAGTATTATTACTGCACAGTCAAAACATGGCTACTCCACTTTTGTAGGCCATTCTTTAGTGGTGGGCGCGGTGGCAATGGTTACACGCTATTCAGTTTTCGAATTGCCTTTGCTACAAATATCTATCACCAGATGAGAGAAGGTAAAAGAGTGTTGATAAAAGAAGTCACTATGAAGGAATTAGCTACTGATAACGGACCAAAAAGATGATTGCTAAACAAAAATAACTATGGCAGTATGTGGAGCTATCGCAATACGTAAACTACTTTAAATGGACAGACTTCAGCAAAATGTTCTTGAAATCGCTGATCTTACTCCTGTAGATAGGAAAACATTGGATTTTTTAATTCAAGCTTTAGCCCAAGCAGATGATGGCGGCTTTTTTATATATTTATCTCCTGAAATACCGGAGAGAGCTTTTATAGCTTTATTGCTTAAGAGTGTGAATGAAAAGCGAAAGGACTTTGAAGAAGCCGATCTATCATTAGATCTTTATAAACCCCCAGCTGATGACTCTATTGAAGGCAAAGAAGGTGCTATTATGGAAGCTTGTAGATCATGGATAAGAGCAAGTTTAATGACTAAAAGTGAAGAATGCGTGACAGGCAGTAATTTATTTGTCTTAGATTTAGTTGGAACTACTACAGATTTTGTACGAGCTCATTTGGTGCTTAGTAATACATACAGAAATACCATGCTTGGGAGTCACGGTCCAATTGTTTTTCTTTTGTCGCCCTCGGGTGACTGGGATGAATTAAGAAAAATTACCACAATATTATTCTCCGATCTGCGAACGTCTCTGAGTGGTCAATATCGTTTTGGCGAGCATTACCAAAAGTAACCAGAAAGCCTCCGATTACCATCCTTAACTTTGATGCGCGTAAGGGATAGTAATCACACGGCGTGCAATGTTAGAGTTTTGTTTATCAATCATGTCTATTATGATATGTGGGATGGCCAGAAGGGGGCTTGTAAAAGAGGTGGCAATGAAGGAAGCGAAGGCTGGCTCTTCTGCTAGTTTAGTCCCCTGTTCGTTCCTAGGAAGCGGTGTGGGATTGAACTAAATATTGTAATGAATCTGAGGAACCACAAATTGACAATGCTTGTTATTGATGGCTAAAGTGCAATCCTTGCTTTTTTCCTTTAAAAATAGTGTTATGATTTTGTATTATGGTGGAGTAGAAAGTAAGATAGCTACAAAATCAGTACCCTATAGATCAGGTAATGGGGTAGAGAGTCTCGCGAGTAATCTGACAAAATTAGTATTGCGATTTAGAAGACTGCTCAAAGAAGCAGGCTGTGAGAACTGGTCAGTTACTTGCAGCGGCAAAAAAAGAGTTGGCATGCCTAATACCTATACCTTAACACGATCATTTCGTGCCCAAGTAGGAGATCTTCCAAATGAATTCTCTAAGCTGTCTGTACATTATTCTGTAGGAAGCGATAAACTTATGGGAATAATGGGAGTAGGCAACTTTACCCCCGAGCTTAGTACCGATATTCATTTCATCTGCAACAAAACAGAAATAGGAGAATGTTGGATACAAGCGATAACGAGTAGATTAATAGGAGTCGATACAGGAATAACTAGAGCAGTAGACTCTGGATTTCCACTTCCGGCAGCAGACTTACTTTCGTTGGCGTCTGCGGTTTTACAGAATTGTAATTATGGTCCTGTGAGATCAGCTCAAAGAGCGACGTTCTCATCAGGGGATTTTCTTCATGAAGTAACCTGTAATAGAATACATGCTACCGGGGAGGAGCAAATCCCTACACATAGAGACACTATGCGTGTCCTAATGGAATCATTACGAGACTAATACATAAATAGCAAAGTACTTGAACAAATAAGGTCATTGCTTTTTGACAGCTCTCCTATTATGTATGTCCTGCATTAACTAGTAGCTTACGGTGTAGGATTGAACTGACTGTTGTGGGTAATACTTCATAATTGTACTATTCGACCAAGAAATAAGTTATCAATTTAATAATGACCTGGTTCACTCTTACACTTCTCAGCGTCTTTCTCTCTTCTGCAGCTACCATCCTCCAGCGAACTTTAATGAAAGACGATAAGAGCAACCCGTATTCATATACAATCGTTTTTCACTTTCTCCTGGGATTATTGCTTCTTGTTATCGGATTGATAAACGGTTCCAATTTTTCTTTATCCAGTGGCAATGTATATATATTGTTACTGGCAGCAGCGTTATGGGGTGTATGCCAAGTGTTTCTTTTTAAGGCCTTACAATTAGTCGAAGCTTCACAGCTAACCATCGTTTCAGGTCTTAGGGTTGTGATTACAATCCTCGCTTCACTAGTCTTCCTCAATCAAGTATTTACTGAATTAAATGTGCTCGGAACGATTCTGATACTTGCAGCGACTTTTTTAGTAGTTAATTTGGGAAAAGAATTCAAATTGAACAAAGGCATTCTCTATACTTTGGCAATGACCTTCTTCGGAGGCTTAGCTATTGTTGCTGACTCGGCTAATGTGCAGCATTATGATGTACTTGCGTATAGCGCCTACTCTAATTTTCTCAGTGGACTTTGTATCTTAGTTTTTTATCCAAAGGTACTTCGACAATGGAAATCCCTCGTGCAACCAAGCTTTTTAGCAAAGATGCTCCCACTTGCAGTTTTTAGTGCTACACAAGGAGTGCTGTATCTACTAGCACTTACATATGGAGGCAATACTGCTCAAGTTGGAACAATACGACAGGCATCAGTCATTGTGACAGTTTTGCTCGCAATTATATTCTTGAAGGAGAGAGAGAATCTGGGCAAGAAATTTATTGCTGCTGTTTTTGTTACTGCTGGGATTTTTCTGCTTAGTTAGATTATAATAAACCTCTTTAAGTCTTTAGTTCTTATCTTTAAGAGTACGAGTTATGCTGTCAACAATCTGTGCTGGTGTTATTTCCTTTACCACTTTTTCACCTTCAACATTCTTCTCAACCTCAACTAAAATACGATAGTTGCCATCAACTAATTTCTCTTTCTCTAAAACTTTTGCTGAGATACCCATGAAATTACTATTTTTCTGTTGTTCGGAAGTATATGTAATGGTGTCACCAACTTCAACTAAATCGATAGGATAGGACATGAAAATTGTTAATTCAATGTACATTGTTTCATGCCAGGTTGATACGTTCAATATCTACACGTCAAAATCAAGGATGCTCTTTATCTTGAGCCAAATAACCGTGGTGAGCGCGGGGGCAATGGTTACACGCTGTTTAATTTTAGGCTTGTGTTTGTGAAAAATATCTACCATACCATCCGTAATGGTCACAAAGTATTAATAAAAGAAGTTGCTGTGAAGGAGCTAATGGCTAGCTTTCCTACTGTATAAGTTCCCTATTGGTTACTAGCGCGCGGTATGGGATTGAACTAACTACCGTTTAGGTCTGGTTAGTAGTAATGTGCTGGTAAATACGGATTTCCTGTGAAAAAGATAATCTTCAATATGAATAACTCTCATGACGTAATCGTAGGTAAAGGCAAACTTGCTGGTAAAGGTGTTTATGCGGCACGAGATTTTAAAAAGGGGGAACTTGTGGTTCCGTACAATCTGAAAGAGCTGACACAGGATGAATTTAATGTGATGCCTATTAGTGATCGAGAATGGACGCACTCTTTCTGGGGTAAAATTTATCTCTTTCCTAATCCTGCTCGTTATGTAAATCACTCTGAGAATCCAAGTACATATCCAGATTTAGATAAAATGGGCGACTTTGCTCTACGCACAATCAAAAAAGGTGAAGCAATAACCATTGATGACACCATAGAACTACGAAATGAGTTGAATACGTTTTTAGAAGCATACGAGAAAGCTGCTAATAGCTGTGATTTTGCTAATGTTGCACCTCTGGTCGCTAATGATGCAGCTTTTTGGTTCACGAACGGTACATACGAAGGAAAAAAAGATATTCAAAAAGCCTTTGAGGAAACGTGGGCAAAGATTCAAAATGAAACTTATTCAATCGCAAACATAAAGTGGATCATCGCGACATATTGGAATTCTGTTTGTTCGTATACTTTCAAGTCAGAGGGAGTTGTTGATGGCAAGAAAAGAATCTTCAAAGGTCGCGGTTTGAATGTGCTCAAGAGGATAGATGGCAATTGGCGAATCGTGCATGAGCATTTAAGCATAGTAAATTAGCCCTAGCTAATAAATGAGCTTAATATTTAAAGTGAGGCTTTTGTTCTTTTCCTGAGCCAATATTCGTGGTGGGCGCGGGGGCAATGGTTACACACTGTTTAATTTTAGGCTTTTGTTTGTGAATAAGGTGTACCATGAAGAGCGAGATGGCAGGAAAGTGCTGATTAAAGAGATCGCTATGAAAGAAGAGAAGACTGGCTCTCCTGCCCTCTTGGCGACACATTAGTAGTCCGTAAAAGTTAATCTTTTGGTACAAAGACTCTATTTTGTCCTGCAGGTGTCATAACGTCTTCAGCTCGCCAAGCATCATTTCTAAAAGCTAACAATGTGCTTTTTCTCTTTTCAGGATCGAGTATTAATGCTGTAGGAGCCCTAGCTGATGTATAAATAGAACCTGTATTGGCAATAACACCTGAACGGGCAGTTTCGGTATCAATCCATCTTATATGTGATGGAATGTGTGTGTGCCCTTGTACTACTGCCCAAGCATTAGCCTGGTTAAGTAGCCATGTGTTGAAAATAAATTCAGCTGGCGCACCAGGTAGTACTTTTTTAGCATCTACACTTGCTTGTACTGTATTTCTAAATGACTTACTCGATAGATAATCGAAGACTTTTAACTGAGTATCCAATGAAACACCAAATTTTTGTAGAATCCTCATGATGTCCCAAACAAAGATCATATTTCGTCCATGATACTCTAACCGATCTTTAGCATACTCACTTAATTCAGCGGTATTATTTTCTTCAAAAAATTCTATCAAATCCGCAACATTCTTACCTTGGTAGGTAGATAGATAATGTTCCAGCTTTCCAGTTTTTGTATCTACTAGATCTCCATGATGCACCGTCACGCCATCAGCTTCGTCAATTAACATGGTACGATGAATTTGATGTCTCAGTCCTGGTGTTAGTTCACTCTCCATTAGGTCATTGGTGAGACTGGGGTCATGATTTCCTCTTACTACTTGGATCGATCGTCCAGTGCGCTTTTGATAAGCTGTGAGTGGCCCTAGTACCTTTCCTATCTCGCGGCGAACAGTTCCTAAGTTGGCTACAGGTCCTAGTTCAACGTAATCTCCGACAGAGATCAATTCGCCATCTTCATTTGCAGCGTGTTCTACGAAACTAGATATTGCTCTAACTTGATCCTTAGGACGCTCTAGCTCACCAAAGTGAGTATCGGAAAGAATGAATTTTTTTGCCATGTTCAAATTGTAATTTTAGTTCAAATGATAGCATATATGAACAGCTTTGACCAATTATGCAAAGGCTGTTAAAAGAGCCGTCCTGTGAAGCTAAACTCGGCTTATTTGGTGACCAATTTTACACAATCAAACATCCTCACCTTCTTTTTAGTAAGCCATCCACTCTTGGTGGGCGCGGGGACAGTGGTTACACGCTCTTCAATTTCAGGGTTTCTTTTGCTACAAATGTGTATCACCAAGTGCGGGATGGGAGGAAGGTGCTCATCAAAGAGATCGCCATGAAAGAAGAGAGAGCGGGCTTGTCACCTGCTCTGGTAGCGTGTTAGCTCGTAGGACGCAGTGTGGGATTGACCATAGCAACTATTCCACCTTTTCACTGCACAATTGTTCCATAATGTGCGCAATTTTCTCTCTAACTCGAGGTCCAACAGCAGCCCAAGCTTCGGGGGAAGGAAATGACCCAAGTCTGGCACCTTCGATACTTTGAAAAACTCCCTCCGTTATATGACTTATAGATTTATCATCTCTATCAATTGTATGTGCTACTCTTTCAAAGGGTTTGCAGACAAGTTCAATCATTTCTTCTCCTAACTGCACTATAAACTCCTGAGTTATACCAGCGTGTCCAGATAACATACGTGCTAAATCGCAATACCATCTACTAGCTGGACTTCCCATGTGCCAATATATACTGGCACGATGTGCCTCAGGAGCATCCACAATGGGTGACCATTCTTGCTCTACTAGTTTAGTTACCTCTGTGGCAATAGTTGCAGATGTTGTATTAGTAATCAAATGCTGAAGGCTCAACATACCTTTTCGAAGGAAGCTAATCCATAGTGCTTGAGCCCCTTTGTGCGCAACATTATTGATTCTAGAATAGATTGAAAGTAGAGCCTGATGCCAACTATCATATGTCATTGGTTCAAGATTCATTACCTGATTAGCAAGTTGTTCTAAATAGGCTAAATCCACAGGATCAGTTTTCTTAGACGTTCCTGTATTTTGTTCTAACCAATCTGCAGGGATTTCCAATCCTTTCAAGTCCGGAACTAATGCATTCGCATCACCTTCAGCATTTTCATTTACTACCATAGGAACTTATTAAGACCTGCAAGTTTACCTGAAAGGCTATTTTCAAGCAATGTGCTATTTAGCCGCTCGGTTAAATTAACGAATGAGTTGGAGGAAGTTAATATTTGAGTGACCAAACTCAATTAACTTCCCCTTCAAATGTATCATACGATCTTGCGCAGAATAATATCTCATCCCCAGTACGCACTTATACTTGTCAGAAAGCTC
>JACQZO010000015.1 GCA_016207805.1 Candidatus Abawacabacteria bacterium
TAGTAAGAGAGAGATTGTCACATACAGAACAGAGCGGGGAACATGCGCTGCCTGTTCTCTGATAGAGAAATGCACAACGAATGTAAAATTAGGCAGGGCAATAACAAGAGACGGGTATGAAGAGTACAGGGAGCGAATGAGGGAAAAGATAAATACCGCTGAGGGTAGAGCAATTTACGGAAAACGAAAATGTTTGGTAGAGCCAGTGTTTGGCCAGATAAAGACAAGAAACGGATTCAGCCAATTCCTTCTGAGAGGATTAGAGAAAGTAAAGATTGAGTGGAAGATAGTGGCAACAGCCCATAACCTGTTAAAGATAACGGCAGCGATAATGAGAAAGGAGAGACTACTTTCAGCCTTGGGGTAAAGGTTAACGGCAGAAGCTAACAACTTATGATTAAAAAGCCATTCTCCAACTCAGAAATATTAAATGAGTTTTTAGACAGGCTCAGTGTCCCCAATAATTCAAGTGTTGCACTTTGAGATTAAACTCGTGTTTCATACTAATAGCATACCAGAACTAAAAGACGTTGCCGAACTACTGGAAGGGCATCAGCTCAATAATCCAGAGCTGAATTGCTTACGAGCAGATGCCAGCAGATATTCTGTTCTTTTGTTACAACCTCACGGTGAAATCGAATATTGTCAGGATTATGTACGTAACAAGAACCGAGAAATAGCAGAATTAGAATTCGAGAAATTTCTGGAGCTTGGTCGGAACAAATTAAGTGATGTTGTCATTACGCCAGAATACTCTTGTCCTTGGAGTGTTCTTGAGCGGTTGATTCTGAATAACCAAATGCCATCTCTCGGCAAGTTATGGGTTATTGGTTGCGAAAGTGCTACTCCGAATGAACTCAATGCACTTCGTGCCCGCGTTCAGGGGCAATGCAAATTTATTTACGATGAAAACTTCGAAAGATCGGCCGGGCAACGTTTCTTGGATCCAGTCTGTTTTTTGTTTCGTACATATAGCAAGGAAACAAAGTCTGAGGTCACCGTAGCAATTGTCCAGTTTAAGACCGCCCCTATGGGTGACGGTACGATGCGGTTTGAAACAGACAATATGATTAGAGGTAAAAGATTTTATAAATTCAAGAATACTTCTGCTAATTCGATTTCTTTAATCTGTTTAATCTGTTCTGATTCTCTGGCATATGCAACTAATCAGGATCATTGTCTCCGACAAGAATTTCAAAATATCGATCCATCATTAATTTTGCATGTGCAGTTAAACCAGAAGCCCAGGAACGATCGATATACCGAATATCGAAAATTCTGTTTGCAGCATCGTGACCAAAAGGACATCATTTGTCTTAATTGGGCACGAAATATAAAACTGTTCGACTCTAACGACAATGGTCACTCGATAGATTGGGAAAATGCTTCGGCATCAGCCATCTACTCGAAGTCTTGGTCTCGGAATCTTGTAGAAGATTGCATTCAAGCAAATCAACTTAAAGGTTTTTATTTGACTTATTGGAGTCAGACAAGGGCGTACGTCGGATTTCTGAATTTTGAACACTATGCGTTTTTACTTACACTAACAAAGGTCAGTCAGGTAAATGATGATCCTGCAGTACAAAGTCCTGCGCTCCCTAAGATGCTTATGGTGTTTTCGTGGAATCAAGAGAATGCAGTATTTGACGAAATCCAAGAGGTTGATAGTGGTGCTGCGGCCGCTTTTGGTGCATCAGGCATTGACGTGGTTCAGCTAGGTAATCTGTATGCTACGCCACTCCTACTTGAAAGACTGATCCTGCTATCGTGCGGAGAGATTCGGACAAATAATGAAACTTGGCCGCACGTTCAGTCGATGGCCAGCGTGATACTCGGTAATGACGAAAGTATTCGTAGATTAACGTTTGTACAAGATAACTGCGACGATGCAATGGGGTTTCGTCGAAGATTATTAAAACAATTCTCATCATTCAACAGTTTGCGATCAAACGCAGCTAAGTTTCCGAAGCGCCTAGAAAGATTTAAGAATCATCTGTTGGTCTATGACAACAGTAGTACCTATTCCAATCTAAAGACTATGGGCGGGACTGACGAACTTGCCTCTGCTTTGTATCTTGGAGAAGCAGATGAGCCCACACTTAAAGAATTACACGCTTTGCTGGACAATAGGCTTAGAGAACAAAAGCATCAAGGCTTACATGTAGACCCGTCAGACCTTGTGATCTGGTATGTCAGCGTTACGGGTGGTGAATCAAAGATGATTAGTTATCCAGACGATTCCCCACCGAAAATAAATGATGGCGGACAGGATGCTGTAGTGTCCTTTACCCGTACTGAGTAATCTTGAAAGGCGTGATGCAAACGCAAGCAATCCAATCGAAATTGAGTAAGGCTTTTGACCGGTGCCAACTGGTCGATAATAAGTTACTGCTTTGTGAGAAACAGTATAAAGGTGCTCCGTGGGCGATCTATTATTTCGATGCAAGCAACGAAATTCCTGGTGACGAGAAGAGCCTATATGACTATCAAGATAAGATACTTTCAAAGAGATATTTTGAATCGGCTAAGTCACTACAATGGAATCATTATCTAGTTTTTCTGGTCGATGACGAATTTCTTAATGATGAGTATGTTCGTCTAAAAACAATCATCGAAGGAGACAAGAACTTTACACGAAAATTTCTTCTTCATGAAAAGGAACTTGATGCTTTTGTCAATCCGCATCAGTGGTTGTCGCGTAAGTCTGGAAAACCAGAAGATATTGCTAATCTATGGCTCGAGATGCTGGACGAGAACCGCCTGAGTAAGATTTATTCTTATGATGAGTCAAGAAGGCATGTAGTAGACGAGGTTCTTAATGACTGGCGAAATTCAACCGGAATAAGCAGGCCTGAATTGTCAAAAAATCATAGCTTACCAGTCACTAAGCCGGATTCGAATGCAGTAAAGTTTATCGAGAAGCTAGAAAATCAAGAATATCGCCCGTTTCCGCCACAAAAGAATTTCGACTTTGGTTTAGTAAACCTAATCTATGGCTCTAATGGAACAGGAAAAACAAGTTTGCTTGAGGCAATTGAATATTTTTATTGCGGACAAAATCTTAGAAGTGCAGACCTAAAAGCTTCATCTAAATATCAAATAGCCGTGCAATTAAAGGGAGACGATTTTTATACAAAAATCAATCACTCCTCGGCTGAGCGACGGAAGAGAGACTTAGAATGGTTTGGAACCCATGGCCGTCGAAAGGATGAGCTGGTTAGTAATTTCAACCGCTATATTTTTTTCAATTCAGATGCAGGTTTCTTCCTGGAACATTCCGACGAAAATCAGGATATTATTTCCGCATTGGCCAGACTGGCGCTTGGCGAGGAAGTAAACAAGTTATGGGATGAGATCATCAAATATGCTGATGAGTTTAGAGGGCGACTCCCAGGATTAGGCGAGAAAAGCAAACTCCTAGATGAAAGAATTACTGAACTTGAAACGTTGCTATCACAGCTGAAGAAACCAACAGTCATTATTGATGTTATTTTCGAACGCTTAGTTAAGGTCTTGGAAGAGTACAAAATCAAAAAAATCCCAAAACATCCAAACGAAGTATCGTCATCATTTCTGGATTCCATTCTTGATCTTGAAGTTTTTGTCGAAGATATCGCTCAACTTAAGTGGATTGATATTCTGACTATTGAGAATATACAAGAGAGCAAAAAATATCATGAAATCACTCTGAGGGAATTCGAGAGAATTATTAAGGAAGCAAACAAGCTAGAGATTGCAGAAATTGAAGGAAAGCAAGACCGCGATGAAGTAAATCGTCGCAGAGAAATTATGAATCGTATTAAAAGATACATTACATCTAATTGGGAAATAAAACGAAAGGAAAAGCAGGAACTGGAACAAATCGTAAGCAAATCACAGATGGTTGCAACGATCCTATATTCGA